>NZ_CP082335.1 GCF_019890935.1 Exiguobacterium acetylicum | reverse complement strand
AGTAAAGGAAATTACTTTTTGTTGTTTAATTCGTTGATTTATGTGATATAATTAATCATAGTAAGAGAGGTGATTGTATGAAACGCTATAACTTTTATGTATCAAAATCTGTTAATAGAGCTTTCCAAGCAAAAAAGTTTGGGCGACAAGGGAGTAAGCAACTTCGTGAAGTTCTTGATAAGGGATTAGATAAGTCTCAACTGATTAGATACATTCGAGATACTAAAATGAGTGATAAAAGCGATATTGAAAAAGAAGTTAAGCTTTTGACTTTAACTGAATTTCAAAGCAAAGAAATTGATGACCTCTGTGATAGCTTGAAGCAGCTAGGGTTTAACGCTAATCGATCTACAATCATTGAATATCTTCTTACTATCTTAGAGCCAAAGGGACAGAAAGAATCAAAAAAACGTATGTATTACGTACCAAAAGATATCTTAGAGTTGTTGGACAGGGCAATTAAGAAGCAGACTACAACGTTAAACTCTAATGGTGCCTTTGTTCGAAGAAAAGACGAGATTATACGGTTCATAGAAGAAGGGCTATATAAACCGATTGAGAGCTTAAGAGAGTATGATCGACATAATCGTTGGTCAGATGAGAAGCATCAATTACAACTAGTTTTAGACGTAGAAACAGACGATTTTATTGGGGAAGAGTCCATTCGTCTGTTTGGGAATGATGAATCCAAAAATCGTATCAAGGTTTTATGTGACGTATTCCGCCAATACATTAACTATACAGAAGAAGATGCAATGAGTAAGGTTAGAGAGGCGAAGTTACTTATGCATAAAGCAATAGAACGTTCTGTAGATCTCGTAGGATGGAATATATCAAAAGAAATTATTACGAAAGTTATAGAAATATACGAATTAGAAGGAGATCAAACTATGTATCCGACTGTGAAAGAAGAATTGATTTATCCGGGACACGAATCAGAAGTGGAATATACAACAGATAAAACTGATGAAAAATAATCTTGTCCTATATAGCTTTTGCGAGTATTGTTAATGTAATGCGAATAATTATGGAATATTTTTTACAAAGAAGGTTATCAAGAAGCATTTACTGATATATAAAATCTTAAATTAAATAAAGGAAAAGGACCTGAATCAAAGATTCAAGTCCTCAGAGAACATGCACATCAAAAAGTCTTTGGCCGGACAAGAGATGCAAGTTCTAATTAACATACTTATGACCTCATATTAGCATGGTTAAACATGTCTGACAAGGTTATAGGTATAAAAAGTGTGACATCTAATACACGGGTGTGCATGTTCTCTGTTGCTTTTTTACTAAAAACAACGGGAGCAGCATACCCTTTTTGTGTGCTCTTCTCATCATTTGGAGGAGAAGTCTGATGTACTCGAGTCTTTCTAAAAGTCCAGTAAGGCAACATTCATATCTAGAACAAGAAGTCATAGAGACTATTTTCGGTCGTGGAATCGGGTTATACGATAACTATGCTAACAATGTACCAAGATCAATCAAACAGAAGTGTGATTTTGAATTGAAGACTCAGGGAAGTGTGCGAGTTGCTTATAGCAAGGAAAGTATTTTTGACCTTTCTTTAGGTGGTCAAGATATTGCACGAAGCATCCAAGGGATCTTGCATTACCATAATAACAGTCATACTGGAGTAACTCACTTTACTCCAAATACATATTATAAGGCAGTAAAACCGTCTGACATAGCAGATGAGAACTTAAGACGAGTTAAAACTTTTGGCTTTGATATCGATCAAAAAACATCGGTACAACAAATCTTGTTCGCTTTTGAAGTAGCAGGGATTCCGTGTAAGCCTACACTAATTTTGAAAACACCAAAAGGAGTTCAATTTTTTGTTGTGTTCGCAGATAATGAAGCATGGTACGGTTCAGCTGCGGCTATTCAATATGCCAAGGCAATTGGAGAAGCGATTCGTTCTTCTTTATATGAACAAGGTTTGCCAATTGACTTGAACAATTCACTCTTTGGCTGGTCACGTTTTCCTAGAGAAGAAACAATTATGTACTTTGAAAAAGAAAATGTTTGGTCTAAAAATGAAGCTACTGAGTGGTTTCTAGAACTAGGTATTAAGCGTGGTAATGCGTCGATAAACGGATCTTGGCTAACTAGCAAAGCAGGTCGTGCACTCTGGAATACGGACGAAAAAGGTACACGCAATATGGCAGCGTTTGAATTAAGTGTTATGGCTAAACGGGATGGATACGAGCTCGAGGATACCCTTGTAATGATGAAAGAGAGAAATGCTGAGTCTAACTACCCTATGGGGAATAGAAGACTCGAAAAAGCCGTAAAAAGTGCATATAAGAAGGATTACTTTGTAAGACCAGATGTAGTTGAAATGATTTGTGGTGTGCGTCCTCAGTTACGTGGTTACTATAAACATAAAAAGTCTAAAGAAGAACGTTCCTATGAAAAAATCGAAGAGCTTGTAGAACGTACTATTGATCACCTTGAAAAAAGGTTGCCCGTTGGGGAGGGGAGTAGTCTGTCTATTAGCGCCTCGCAACTGGCTGAAGAAATGAATCATGAAAAAGCACAAGTCAAAAGTTTGACTCGTGCTTTTAAGAAAGTCTCAAAATCTAAATTTATTATTCGTAAAAGAAGAGATTATAAAGGCAACGTAGTGAAAGGTAGATACGCTGGATTCGTTATTTATCGGACCCAGGACTTTATGCTGGAGATCTCGAAACAGAAGATTCAGCTACCTGGAGAGCTATACAATGCATTAACTGCATTGAAAGAAACAAAAGAATACACTTCGAAATTAATGTGTCAATTGCCAAAACACTTTGGTACCGTATCAGGCTCTTCTGTTTTGACGTTAATTTATACTACCGGATGTTTACCTGGTCCAGGTCTATGGTGGTTAGGTAGATAGGATTTTGTGTTGCTTTATAGAAGTTATGGTGATTGAAATATAAGTAGTAGGTTGTTCTTTTAAACTTATATAAGAACATTCTACTGGATGAAAAGATTACTTATTGTACTAAGTACGCGAGAGAAACACTATTCTAAAAATCAGAGAGAGATAATTAAAATTCAGAATGAAGTGTAATAAACTTAGAAGAATTTAAAATCTCTTCTAGTATGAATTTATACAATAGATTGGAGTGTACAGTTATGTCTTACCCCCCTAAATCATATAAAATCAGACCCTTATATTTGGTACAGTTTCATAGTATCTATGAAGTTTTAAATAAAAATAAACCTTATCTAGTTGACTACTATCTTGATAGGGAGATCGGAAGAGATGGCCGTATACATTTAAGCCGATTCAGCTTTAATGAACTATTTATTGATATGATAAATCAGCTTGAAAATGCTCTTCAAAAAAATGATTATGATGATTTACTTTTAAAGATTGGCATGAATGAAAGAACTAGTAAGTTGAGTAAAATTTATAATAATATGCCTTCAACACCTACTAAGCTAACTCCATGTCAGTTTAGAATTTCGAATGACACCATTCTTCAAGTGAAAGAATTGAAACGAGAAACGTTAGGAGAAGTTGTTGAACAGTCTATTTCGCATTATTTAACTCTACTCACTGAAATTGAATGGCAACTAGTAAATGAAGTATTTAAAAGATTTCTCACATCAGGAAAGTTATTTAATTGAAATGAGAAATTTGTCTTCTCTGAATTAAAAAATAAAATTATAAGAAATAATGAACCAAAGTTACGTTTTAATTATTTCGAATTTTTCTAGAACAAAGACACCATTAATATTTAAAACATAACTATATGGAAAAGCTTCATTGGGTAAAAAATTAGTTGTTATTAAGTTGAAACGACTCAAAGAAGGAATAAGTCCTTGAACAATAGTTTGGTCCAATTCATCATTTTCAGGAGATACCGCTAAGATTCCACTTATCAATTTTTGGCCGACTAAGGGATTCGCAAAAAAATTAAGTTTTGACAAATGACTATTCATCAATCTACTTTTTAATCGGAGTTCATAAGGAAGATTAATGACAATATAATCATGTTTTAAATAATCAACAATTTCCCGCATCGTAAACCCACTAATATTGTTAATAGTAGGGTCAGGGGTTAGAAATACTTCATATATTGTAGAATAGTCGTCTGAATCTTTATTTTTTAAAAAATGGGTTTGGGGAATTTCTTGTTTATTATTAGCTTTAGAAACGTCTGTTAATTTAGGAAGAACACAAATTTCTTTAGTTTCTAAATTTTGCTTAAGTTTTATTATTTCTTCTTTTAAGTCTTGGTTTTCTTTTAAAAGTTTACTGCTAGAGGCTTTTATCCATCCATCTAAACTATGTAATTTTAAAATATAGTTAATAGAATTTACAGTTTGATACTGTAGATCATTAACGTTTACTGGAAAAGAGACTATCTTGTTGTGACCAGATACCTGATCTTTAAATTCACGATATTTTTGAGCATTTTCTGTTTCGTAAACTTTATCGTAATGCTTTCCACCTAAGTCCGAAAGTTTATTTTCTAGCATTTGATCATCTAGAATCAATGTGAAAACTGGGATATTTTTTTCGATAGCATACTCATACTCGATATGAGTGTAGCTTTTTCCTGATTTAGGTTCGATCGTTCCATATCTGCCCCCTAAAATGAGCATGTAAATATCCGATTCATCAATCCATCGCTTAATCACTGTTAATTGATCATCATTACCAGCTTTGAATAATTCCATTCCAGCCGGTATATGATTACTGTTTAAAATTGCTTGTACAGCGTATTGACGTTCATTGATTAAATCACTAAAAGTTGACGAAATAAATACTTGCATTCTCTTTTCCAAAAAATAACCCTCCTTATCTAAATTCATTTATATACATAATAACATTAGTTTAATTGGGCTCATAGAAGGTCCTGTAGCGCATGTGTACATGCTAACAGGACCTAACTACCGCTGACAGCCTACTCCGGCCGATAACGACGGTTCCTAAGCGCCCTGGGCGCTAGGAACCGTACGTTCCTGTCCATCGTTTGACGGCTGCCACGGAGCGTAGGTCAAAATCAAGAGCGTGATGCTAGCACTAGCGTTAACGCTAGTATTAAAAAGAGGAAGTCCGGCCAACGCCGGACGAGAGCATTTTTCCGATTTGCCCCTCGGAGCGTACACTTCACTGACCAGGGCTGGAGATGGAGGACCCGAGCCTCCGCTTCGCTTCTCGGGATCCTCCAGCCCCTAGACCTGGACTCCTCATCAAGGGACGAAAACTTTGTATTATTCTCTGAAAATCGGAGAATAAAAGTTTCCTCAAGAGCTCCCTTGACACGTCGTAGGCAGCGAGTGTCCGCATTCGGTGTCAAATCGGCAAAAGTAAGCCTTATTGAGGCTTTTAGCGCCCCGAGGAGACAAAGGCGGAAAAAACCAAGTTCGAAAACATCAAAAACGAAAAGAGGAAAAGCATGAACCCTAAAAAGCTATCAAAAGATTTACAAAATGAAATCGAAGAAATCTACAACATGACGTTTACTTACGAAAATCTATCTCAGATTCATGTTCGAGAAGTAGACAGAAGTAAGGAGTGTGGAAGTATAAAACTAATGTACTCTAATTCTGAAAATGAGACGGCTTCTACACTAGATTATCAGTACGAAGAAGAAGAAGAGACGTTCGAACGAAGACTAATAGTAAGTTATTTAGAAGGAGACTGGTCCACTTTATTAGATCAAAAGTTAAAAGGGATAGATCCTGAAGACCTTTTAAATGATCTTAAATCTGTATTTGATTTAATGACACTTACACCGTACTAAAATCACTTGTGTAATTGGAGGAAAACAAAATGATGCATGCTACTGTTATCGTAGGAATGAATACTAAAAAAAATAGTAAATCGATTCAAAGAAAGCAATATTTCACACTACCACATCAAAAAGAAATGTTTTTCAATGCCTTGGAAAGCTATGATATTAACGATCAGATGGATCCAATAAATTTAGAAATAAAAAAAGAAGGCGTGTTAATTGAGAAGTGGTCCAATGTGACTGTAGACTATCGAGACTTAGAAAAGCTAAGTAAAGATGTGTACTGTTCTTCTTCGCTTAATGAGATCACTGAACATCTCGAGATGTTTTTAGAAAGCATTTAAATTTTCAAGTAAGTTAATGCTAGCAATATTATTAATGCTAGCATTAACTCGAAATTAAGGAGGGCATTAGATGAGTGATTCAATTAATTTCAAGGTTTTTGTAGGATTAGACATAGATATTAAAATGAGCAAGCTTCAAAGTCATATTCATATAAAATCAAATAAATTTCAGATTTTGCAAGGGCTCCAAGAGATTATTAAGGAAGAGTTAGCAGCTGAAGTAAGCTGTAACGTAAACACTCCAGGTCCAACTATAATGCGTTTCTATGATACCCATAATGAATTAGAGCATTTCACTGATATTTTAGAATCGCCTAGCTCAACAATAGGCAATTTAAATAAGGTGAATCCTGACTTATATCCAGTTCTAAAGCACTTATCAGAGTGTGACGCCATGATTGAGATTGAAGATCCAGATGATCCATATATGGTGACATTAAGTGAACAGGAGACTGAACATGAATAATACAACTTTAATGAATATCATAAACAAATTAAGCACAGAAACGAATAATAGTAGAGAACGTCGGATAAGTGTTTCCGTACAATTAGGTGTCCTTAGAAATGCATTTGGTTTAAAGAACGATGATCACTTAAAAACTAAAAGTGATCATCGTCTTCAACTAGTTTTGACTCAAGAGGAAATTAAAAATGAGGCACTTTGGTATAGTGAAATTTTTCAGCTGCAGCAGAAAAACAATCAACACGAAAAGTTAAGAGAAACGTTTGTAAGTCTTTTAGCAGCAATCGATGCAATTAAGATCTTCGATAAAGATTTAGCACTTAATATTACAAGGGAATTGGACACAATCCTCCGTACTGGGGCAACAGTCAAATAAGCTAAAAGAAGAAAGGAGAAAGTAGCTATTGCTACATTTCTCTTTTTCTTCGAAAGGAAGTAATACTACGTATTACTATTGAATTGATTTTCCGCACGCATCGAGCGTGCATTTTATTTTAGGCTATTCGTTTTCCTGGATGATGTTTAAAAAAACAAAAGCATAGGACCCCTGTTCTTGTCACGTTAGTTCACTATGATTTTTTGGCAAGGGTGAAAAATAAACCCTTCATTCCATGATTTATAAGAACCAAGAAACTCCTCGACCTCATGCGTTGTCAAAAATTCTGATAGCTACGCTAGATTTTTGACTCCTCTGATCCCCGGAGTTTCACTGAACCTAATAAATATTCCAATCAGTTACGCTAAAGCGTATTTTTTTTGCACTTTTCCTTGCCAAAAAATCATCACGTTCACTCAACAGACTTCGAACAGGGGAGATGGTCCTCGAATTTACAAAAGGAGTGAATCGTATGTATTCGTCGTTTGAACATCTAAGAAGTGAAATTTCGCAAAAGCTCATCTATGAATATGGAGGAACGGGTTATCATGTCGATAGAAAAGGCAAAAAAATTTCAGTGAATTTTTTAGGTAATGATTATCTGTTTCATGTGACAGATTTTATTCTAGAATCAGATAGTAAAGTGAATGTCATTGATGACATTTTTAATTGGGAGCTTGAGCGAGTAACAACACATCAATATGAATCAGTAGCAATTGATAATGTTCAAGAACTCCTTATTAATGTTTGGACAAAAGAGAAGAAAATAAGAACTGATTTACTAGCTTAATTGCTAGTAGATCAGTTCTTAGGATAATCTATAATGAACCTACTAGAAATAAGATATGACGTTGGAAAAGAAGAAGTAGTTCAGTTGGTATCTGAACTTTGTGGGGAAACCTTTAAGAGGATACCACTATTTGAAATTTGTGAAGATATTATTTTTATTCATTCAGAGACTTAAGCAGATTCGTTAAAACAAAAATACCATTAGTATTCAAGTGATATGATTCAAATTGATACCCCTTATGTGAAGCCTTAACTTCTACTAAGTTAAAGATTTTTAATACAGGGATTAAATAATCGTGAATATACTGACCTAAATAATCAGTATTCCATACATCTTTGGGTATTCCACCTATCAGTTTTCTATTGACTGGATGAATGGTTAGTAGCTCAAGGGCAGTTGGAAAACGATTCTTAATATGATTGCTTATTAAAAAATCTTCGGACAAATCTCCAGAAAGATGTTCATGTCGTAAATAATCAGCAATAAACTTTAACGAAAAGCCACCAACATTCTCTAAAGTTGGCAATGGGTACTTAACTGTTTCGACTGCTAAAGATTTATCGTTAGTTGATTTATTTTTTAAAGAATTAATTTCTTTGATTAAAGAATTGTTCTTTTCTTTCAGTGCTATATTTTCAGAAATTAACTTACTATCATTAGCTCGCACCCAACCAGTTAATTGTCTAGTTTTTATTATATTATTAATTGAAACAAAAATTTCACTTTGCAAATGATGAATATTTTCAATAAAACTCACAATTCTATTGTCACCAGCTACTTCATCAACAAATGCCTTATGGAGCTTTTTTAATTTTGGCTTAGTTTCAGTCAGATCTTCGTTCTTTAGAGATGGGGAGGTAGAAGAAAGTATTTTTTGAATGGTCATTTCTTCAGTAAGTATTAGTGCAAACATAGGAATACCACTTTCAATAGCCATTTGAAATTCAAGGTGAGTATAGCTAAGGCCTGATTTAGGATCTATAGAACCGTATCTTCCACCTATAATAAGTACATAAATGTCAGATTCATCTATCCACCTTTTTATTACCGTAAGTTGAGTTTCATCACCCGCTTTAAAAAGTTCCATTCCAGCAGGTATATGATCTGCTTTTAGAATTGCTTCAACAGCAGCTTGTCGTTCTTCAATCAAATCTTTGTAAGTAGATGAAATGAAAACTTGCATTTTTTTATCCAAGTATATTACTCCCTTATTCTTTTCTATCCACATAATAACATTCTTTGGGCTCATAGAAGGTCCTGTAGCGCATATACATGCTGACAGGACCTAACTACCGCTGACAGCCTACTCAGGCCGATAACGACGGTTCCTAAGCGCCCTGGGCGCTAGGAACCGTACGTTCCTGTCCATCGTTTGACGGCTGCCACGGAGCGTAGGTCAAAATCAAGAGCGTGATGCTAGCACTAGCGTTAACGCTAGTATTAAAAAGAGGAAGTCCGGCCAACGCCGGACGAGAGCATTTTTCCGATTTGCCCCTCGGAGCGTACACTTCACTGACCAGGGCTGGAGATGGAGGACCCGAGCCTCCGCTTCGCTTCTCGGGATCCTCCAGCCCCTAGACCTGGACTCCTCATCAAGGGACGAAAACTTTGTATTATTCTCTGAAAATCGGAGAATAAAAGTTTCCTCAAGAGCTCCCTTGACACGTCGTAGGCAGCGAGTGTCCGCATTCGGTGTCAAATCGGCAAAAATAAGCCTTATTGAGGCTTTTAGCGCCCCGAGGAGACAAAGACGGAAAAGACCAAGTTCGAAAACATCAAAAACGAAAAGAGGAAAATCAATGAAACCAGTTCAAGAGATTACAGTTTTAGGATTCATCAATTATTGTTTGAAAGCAGATTATGACTCACTAAAACAGTACTTATCGTGTACTCAAGAAATATCTGAAAACGAAGAGGATTTTTTAGACAAAATTGAAAATATGCTTAATTTGATTGCTGAAGCAAAGATGGATGGTACATTTTTCTTTATTGATTAAAGTAAATTAAATGTCTTTATTTAGTTTAAAAATAGTGTAAAATTATACTTTTTGTGTTATAATAGATATAGGAGGTGAGGGAGGGGAAGCTTGTAACACCAAGAGTTTTACCAAATTCGAAGACATAAAAAACGAAAAGAGGAATGCCATTTATGATGCTAGAGTCAGTCGTAGAAGTAGTTAGAATTGTTCAAGAAACCAAAGTTCGAAAAGGACGAATTGCTACTCCTATTAGCAGTCCTAACGACGTCGCTAATTTAGCTTCATTTTATATTGGTGATGAAGATCGGGAAGTTCTATTAGTAATTGGTTTAAGTACCAAAAACAAAATCAATATGGTTAATCGAGCGCATATGGGATCACTCAGTTCTTCGATCGTCACTCCGAGAGAGGTTTTCAAACCTCTCATTCTAAATAACTGTGCTTCATTTGTAATCTGTCATAACCATCCGAGCGCAGATTTGAGACCGAGTCCTGAAGACATCAAGTTAACTCAACGATTTGCTGAAGTTGGGGAATTGATGGGCATTAAATTGCTAGACCATCTGATTGTAAACAATGAGTCGGGATTCCTTTCACTGAAAACTGAAAGATTGTTCTAAAAACATACGGTGAGGAATAAAATCCTCACCGTCCTATTATTGTCAAGACAAGGAGATGATGGAGCGATGAGTAAGTTGACTGTCGATGAATACATGAAGATGCATAATGTAAAAAATCAACATGTGCTAAACGATTTATCTAAGTTAGGAAGCCCATTGATTGAATTGAAAACATATGGTGACTTCTATGATTCTCACGGAGAATCGAAAACAAAAACGGAACGTCTTTTTTACCTAACATGTAAAACTGCGAAAGATATTATTGAAAAGGTTGTAGCTACTATGAGGTCTGATTTAGAGGAGTGGACCTATGATGAAACATGGTTAGTGTATCGAATCGCAAAAGATCAACGGTTATTGGTTTTTGAAAAAATGATATAAGGAGACTTTCCGAGGTAAAGCCTCGGAAAGCTTTTATATTCAAAGGCAGGAGGTTCGTAGATGAAGACTTGTATCTATTGTGGTGGGAAGGTTGAACTGTTATCAGTTAAAATATACAAATGTTCATTTTGTAACGTCAATCTTGGTCCAAATAGTCCATATGGTGAGGTGGGAGAAGATGGTGCTCGACCTCAAATTAGTGGTTTTACATCAGGAATCATTCTGAGAGATGAAGAATACTTGGCAGGCTTATCTATCAATGATCTTTTAAATACAATGACGCTCAGTATGATCTATTCTGTTTTAAAAGAAATGAGGCTTCTTCGTTCTGAATCATATTTACTTCTAAAAAGTGCGAAAGACTTTTTAGAAGTAAATAATGAAAAGCTATCAGAACAACAAAAAGATGATTTCCAGCAATCGATTAATTCGCAGGGAGAAACATATGAATTTTGGACCAGAAAAATGTGGATGGTTGAAAATGTTTGTATCAGAAAGTTTGGATATTGTCCTGCAGCTATTCAAGAAAGGACTCTCGATCAAATGGAACAGACTACAATCAAACTTTCTAGAAGAACAATGAAGATTAGAAGTACTTCTGGTGTTTCACGTGAAACGCTAACTAAATAGATAGAATAAGGAATTGGTATTGTTTTTGGCTTACTTTTGATAAAATAAGAAATGAGGAATTAAAGCTCTTTTCGCTTTAATTTTTTCGAATTTGGTGGAGTGTTCTTGCGGAAACAAGAACACTCTTTTTCATTTAATTAAAATTTAATTATAAACTTAATTTAAACTAAAAATACCATTATTTTTAGTTTAAATTAAATCTAATAAGTGTTATAATTTACTTGTAAAGCAATTAAACTATTTTTTAATTTTTAATTAAACTAAAAAATAGTTTAATTAAAAACCAAATTCGGAAGGGGTCATTAATATGACATACTCACTAATTACAGGATTGGATACTGGTAATACTAGTACTAAGACTAGCTACATTGATTCTAAAACAGGTAATATCGTTTCTTTCCCAATTCCATCGGTAATTGCTCCAGCTCCTTCAAGTGTGATCGAGTTACATACTGAAGCAAGTAACCATAAAATTAATCCAGAAGAAATGCTTCATGTATATATCGAAACAGATTCTTTAGAACAACATTTAAGAAAAAGTTATTTCTATGTGGGGCAATATGCAATCGATAAGGAAGACATGCAGCAACCTCAAATCGATACGGATAAACACAATAGTTCTCTTCATAAGATTGTTTCACTCACATCTCTTGCTGTTGCAGCCTTAAAAGATAGTATTGCAAATGCTGAAGATGAAATTTCGGTTGATATTAATTATTCCGGTGGCTTACCAATTGAAGAACACAAAAAGGTTGGTCAGAAGCCGTTGGAAGAACTAAAAGGAAAACACAAAGTTCAATTTTTAGATGGTCCAGCTAAAGGGAAGACAGTCGTACTGAACATTACAGGTGGAAAGCTTCGTGTTGAAGGAGCGACAAGTGGTGTTTCCTTATCATTTGATATTCAATCAAATGAACTTATTGCTACTAAGGATCAAAATTTATTAACTTCTCCAGAAGCGAACTACATCGTTGCCGATCTCGGGGCTGGTACATTGGATGAAGCTTTATACGAGAATAGCCAGCTTAATAAGGTTGCATCAAGAAACGTTAACCTTGGTACTAACACATACGTCGATCAGTTACTTGATAAAGTATTGGAATTACCTGAGTTTCAACCAATTATTGAATCATTAAAACAAAACAATCAAATTGGTAAGCCTTATCGCACTCGAGAAGAGTTTATGAAGCAAGTAATCTATCCAGGTGTAAAATTAGCTGTTGAAGGAAAGACGCCTAAATTTACTGTCTCATGGGGACGTAAGCGTAATATCGACTTTACGCAGCAAACTCTAGAAGTAATGGAAACATACGCTTCAGAAGTGATGAAAGAAGTAGATTCTTACTGGAGTGTTAAGGGTGTTAATGCAGAACACTTTTATTTAGTCGGTGGTGGCGTTCTCTTCGGTTATGAATTCTTTAAAAACCAGGAAGACATTAAGTTACCTGATGCGTCAATCATTTGGGAGTCACCATTCATTACAAGCCGAGCATATTTAATTGCTAACTACTTTGAACAAAATCTTGCAGGCGCTTTAAATTAACTAGGGGAGTGAGTCGATATGGCAAGATCAAAAAATCATAAGCCTGGTCTTTCGCCAGGAGTAGGTTTGACGTTTACACCTAGTAACGATGCGATGTATACCGAATCGTTTAATGATTACTTGAAAAAACGCAATATTAACCGAAATCAAGCAATTGGAGAGCTTATAACAATAGCTCTCCAAGCGCTTAAAGATTCGTATGATTTACCGGATCCTACTGTTATTCAATACATGGATAATCGTGTTCCAATCTATCCATCTCCGAATCTTAGTGATTTAGCTAATATACAAGTTAAGCCTGTTACTGAGAATAACGTGGACATGCAGCACTCCTCGGTTTTAAAAGAAGATGAATCTTCAATCGATGATCATCCACTTGATAGTAATATTGAGAACAAACGTCAAAAGGTATTGGATTTTATAAATACACCCTCTGATCCGAATGGGAAAGAGCACCCTTTGAATCAATACGATGAACGTTCGAAGTCCGAGCAAGAAAATGAATCATCTAAAACGGAAAAGAAACCAGACGATTCTAGCAAGACGAATATCCATAGTCTTGCTTCTATGTTGAAAGGTATGGAGTAGAGCGTATATAAAGATCATTTTTAGGGCTCATAGAAGTGTCTGTAGCGCATTTCATGCTGACAGACACTAATCTACCGCTGTTGCCTTATTCAAGCCGATAACAACGATCCTTGCGACTGGAGTCGCAGGATTCGTATGTTCCTGTCTTTCATTTTACAGGCAACACGGAGCGTTAATAGAAAGGATGAACTATATGGGTGTTGTGATATACGCAGAATCAAAATTCATAAGTAAAAAGAATACTATAGCAAACAAAATGGATTCTGCTGCTCTCGAAGCAATGTTTAAAAAAATCGAAGAGATAAAGAAAAAAGAACAAAAGAACTCATAAAAAAAGCGCTTAAGGCGTTTTTTTTATGAGTTCTTTTGTTACGAGAAGCATTGAACTATTAATGACACCAGGCAAAGAACTGAAAATGCGACTGTAAAATCAAAATACTACAGTTCTAATAGACTATAAATAGTTTATCTATAAACTATTTATAGTCTATTTTAAATTAAAAAATAATTTAAAATTAAGTTAAAATTACCTATATGGAATAAACAGAATTATTGTAATTTACTTTATATTAGGTAAAAGCTAAATTTTATCGTCAAAACAACCGATTATTATAGTTTATTATTAAATTAATTATAGTTTAAAATGACCGTTTAAAAGATAGGTAAATCGGAAATTTATTCAAGAAATTGTTTAAATAGGGCTTTACAAAATGAAATTAATTACTTAATCTGATAAAGAAGTCATGGGTTTTCCATGTAAATCCATCTAAAGTCATTGTCGAACATCAAATAATAAAAAAATTTACTTTTGGATGGTGATTTAAGGGTGTACGTCTTAGGTTTAATCTTCTATGTACTGTGTGCACTAGTTATTGCCTATTTCTTTGTGAGAGCAACGTATTGGATGATCCAACTCGTTTTCGGAAGATTCTTAGCAACTCTCTGCTCTACTGTCGTAGGAATCTTTTTTGTAATCTCAATCATTGTGTTTACAAACTTTGTCTTAAGTAGTCTCGAATAAATCAATTAAAAGTTAGGTAGTGGGAATATGGGGAATCAACGTTGGACAATTGAAGGATGGGCTCAGAAATTTGGAGTCTCCTTACCAAACGAAAGAGAAATCGGTGAGTTATCTTCTGGAAGAACCGCTGTAGAAAGAGTAGATCTTGAACAAATCTATATACAGAAAAACGTTGCGAAACTAGCTTTAGATCGCTTTGAACAGAGCATCAGAAAAAACTAAAAGCGTAAAAACAAATCGTCCCTAGAAATCAAGTGACGATCCTTTTTTGGACAAAGATCAGTCCAAAAAAATAGGCAGGATAAGAGACGTGTGCCACGTCTTGTTACAGATGCCAGGCAAAGCCTGTCACTGAGCCAATCTAGCGTGTGCTAGATTGTGTGCTAAAAATGAACCAATTTATAAAATCGTGTGCTGTCATTCATTTGAACGTTTTGATAGGACGGTTTTGGAGTGTGACAGATGAAGAAAGGAGGTGATACAGTGAATAAAAGAGTACATATTTATCTTCCTGAAAACGTGGTGGAAGAGATTGATAACTTATCTGAAGAGTTTGGTATTAATCGATCAAACCTGATTGAAAAAGCGTGTCTACAATACATTGAAAACGAAACGAAAGAGTCAGTAAAAGACTCCATCGTAGCAGACTTAACGAAGGCCCTCGATAATGCACTGGATCCTAAAATTGAACGACTAGCCAAATTATTGTCTAAAGGAGCAATCTTCTCAGGGGTAGCCCAAAATCTTCTAATCGAGTATTTAGACGAGGCTACTACATTTGATGTTCTAAGCTCATACACCAAAGCTCGAGTAAAAGCTGTAGATGATCTAAAAAAACCATTTGAGACAGTGATGGGAGGCGGTCTTAAATGAATTCTCCTTTGATAGTGAAGATGCGCTTTAAAACTCCTACAGCAACGAATCAGAAGTTGAATCGTAATTATGCGACGTACATTGCAACTCGACCAGGAACAGTCATGAATAATTCAAAAAGCGTATTAGATGAGTTTTCACCTGAAACGGCTGCAGGACATGTCAAATATGCATCTGAAAGACCTGGATCACATGGACTTTTTGGAAAAAGTCAGGATGAAATTATTTCACTTACTACCATTCAAAATGAATTATCAAAGCATAAGGGGATTGTTTGGCAGTACATAATTTCATTGAGGGGGGATGATGCAGCCAACCTTGGATTCGAAAAAAAAGGAGATTGGGAAAGATTCATGCGTGCTACAACCGATCAAGTCTTTAAAGAGATGGGCATCAATAGTAGCAACGGAAAATGGGTAGCAGCTTACCATGAAGAATTAGGACATCCTCATGTCCATCTAATGATGTGGGAGAAAAAACCTCAAAAAGAAGAAGGAAAACTAGATTGTAAAGAAATGAGAAATGTACGAAATATTTTTCTGAAGCATATTGCTAAAGAGGAGCGACAACAGCTAAATATTTTAAAAACAATAAGCAGAGACAACATTGGTGAAGTTGCAAAACAGCTTTTAGATAAGAGTGTTCTAAGTCTTGTCGGAAAAGAGAGTGACATTCCAAATGAAATTAAGCTGGATCCTAAACAACTAAAGGCAGTGTATGCAGAGTTTAATCAACTTGCAGAGATGATCCCTACTAAAGGACGACTTGCATACGGATATATGCCTGAAGAGGTTAAAACAGAATTGAATAATTTCTCGAAGTGGATACTAAACCAACCACAGTTTAAATCTGAAATGGCTAATTATCTTGAAGCCGTTCAAAAATTAGCAAAGTTTCATTTGAAAGACGAACAAAAAATTGAGGACTCTACAAATAATGCGCTCAAGGATTTAGAAAAGAGACTATCAAATCAAATTTTAAAATCGGTTGATTTATATCGGAAATCAAATCGAGTAGAGGTAAAGCAAAAAAACGTTCTAGATTTTAAACAGGCACTTTTGAATTCTAAAGCTCCTATTAAGTCTTTGGAGAAACAAGTAACTGAAGTTACGAAAAGTCTTTTACTAGATAAGGGCTTGAATAAGAACGAAATGGTTAAGGTGTTTGAAGAATTGAGAGAAAACGCCGGGATGGAAATAACGCTTAAGGAGTTTCTAGACAGTAATAAAGTAGAGGTAACCAATGTTGAGTCTAAAGTAAGTGACTTAGCAATGTATTCACCTTTTCTGAAAGCTAAATTTAATCTCGATACACCTTCAACAAACTTAAGTAAGAAATTAAGCATGAACAAAATGGAGTGGGAAATGCTAAAACGATCCTTGGATTTAAAAAGTGAACCACCATTTGAAGTTGTACGGAAATTAGAATTACTAGTTGAAAAGAAGGAGCTTACTCAAGCACTTTCAAATATGACTTTGTCTGAACATGACATGAGAAATACGGTGTTCAAACAATTGATTATTATGAAAGAGGCTAATATAGATCCGATTAAGCAACTATCCGTATTAAAAAATTGCTTAGAGAAAAATAATATACCGTTTGAATCACAATCTAACTGGATTGAAAAACAATTTAGTAAAGTAGCGACTCAAAAGTTCATGGCCGGACAAAATGTCTGGACTAAGCTCACAAATGAATCTGGATTAAACATGAAATATCCATTCTCAAACACATATGAGTTTAGCCCAAACAGGGAGAGCGCAATTAAAGTCCTTCGGGAAGTAGAGATGAAGATTGATAAGAGTAACATTGAATCATTATCTCCAAGCCACATCAAGTCACTTCAAAAGCTCATTGATCTGTCAAAAGTGCCGTTAGAAAATCCAGACTTGAAGCAACTCCTGGAACGAAAAGGACAGAAAAACCAAACAATCATCAATTTAAATGCTCTTAACGCTAAATGGGAGCTAAAAAACACTGAGCGTATCACTTTAAACAGAGCAGCTACAATACTCATATCAAGCGGGATGGATGAAAAACAAGTTACTGAAGTATTGAGTACATGGAATGAAAATACACAAAGCCAGATTCCTGAAAAGAATATTGAGGATGTAGTAAAGGCTGTAAATAGTAGAAATATAGAGATGGAGAGATACGGAGGGAATGTATCGCTCTCTAAACAAGAATACAGATACATGATCTCAGATTTAAAGCTAAGTGGTCTAAAGGATGTTTATAACTATCCAAAAGAAAATGTACAAATAAGTGTAATTACTGACTTATGGAAAGGCGCATTTAAAGGGCTTCGAAATGAAATCAATCAATCTGAATACGAAGCGCAGAGAAGACTTCGTAAAAGATTGATGAAAGAAAAGAATAACGAGAGAAAGAACTCACGAGAAAGGTAAGGTGATCCATGTTAAAAGTAAAAATATTAGTAGTGCTAGCAATAGCAATAGCAGACTTGATGTTTGTTCCATCTCTTTTACGTATTCCAGAGTACATTGAGACTAATCCTGTTGAGACTATGAAAAAATGGGCTTCCTCAGTTGATCTTGTAGAATCATGGTTCTTGATGCTTGATTCTGAGACAACGCTGAGATTGTTTATGTATGTTCAGGCTCCAATTTTATTATTTACACTTTCTCTATTTTTAATGGGACCAATAAAAATCAAGAACGAGAAACTGAGAGGTTTAGGCGGACCTGAAGCGACTGGTAAAGGACAGTTTGGAACTGCACGATTTTCTACTAATAAAGAAATGCAGTCATCTAATGGAACGTGGATCATGACGAATGGTACTCGTCCGAATTCAGGTGGAGTAGTTCTAGGGATGGATTCCAAAACTCAAAGAGCCTATTACGTTCATGATGCATCACATACTTTGCTTTTAGGGTCTACCCGTTCAGGTAAATCTCGAAAGTCGTTAATGCCTTCGATTTATTTAACAGGTAAAGCTGGAGAAAGTATGGTCATAACAGATCCAAAAGGTGAGTTGTTTAACCTCACAAGTGGTTACTTGAAAAGCGAAGGTTACAAGGTAATAAAAATCGATTTAAGAGATCCGGGCAAAAAAAGTAATACATGGAATCCTATGCAGACGGTCGTAGAAGCCTTGAATGACCCTGAATTATCTAAGCAAGATCAATTAGCTTTAGCTACGGAGCGCGCACGAGATTTAGCCTACATGATCGTATTTCAAAAAGAACGGAAAGGTGATCCGATTTGGGCAAACGGTGAGCTATCAGTAACTACAGCATTAATCATGTATATCGCAATTGAAGAGACAAACCCAGCAAAGCAGAACTTAATCTCAGTATTTAGATTACTTCGTGATTTCGGGCAACCAATTGTCGATCCAGATACTTCTGAAGAATACATTCCTCTTAACAATCTCATGATGGAACTCAATCATGAACATCCTGCGAGGGATGCCTTTACAGTTGCAGCCTTAGCACCTTCTAGACAACGAGGGAGCTTCTTCAGTGGTGCAGCATCCAATTTACTATTATTCTCGGATCCTAACATTGCCTTGATGACGGAAGAAAATGATCATCGTCTTGAAGATATAGGAACAGTAAAATCCGTTGTTTTCTTAGTCATTCCTGATGAAACAACTTCAAGACATCTATTAGCAAGTCTCTACATTGATCAACTCTACTCAAAATTAGTAAAAGAAGCGAACTACTTTGATGGAAGATTACCCGTTCAAGTGAATTTTTTCTTAGACGAGTTCGGGAATATGCCTCAGATTTCAAAGTTTGATACAAAAATTACTGTAGCAGCTGGTCGTGGTATGAGGTTCACTTTAGCTTTACAAGACTTGAACCAATTGAAAACAACTTATGGTGATGCTGCGAAAACGATTACGGGAAACTGCTTAGTTTGGATTTTCCTAAGAACCACTGATATTGATACAGCTAAAGCCATCTCAGAAAAAACTGGTAAATATACCATTTCAACAAATAGCGTTTCTAACAACTATAAAAATTTAGAGGCGAGTGGAACGACGAGCACTAGTTTAACAAGTCGCTCTCTACTTTTACCAGATGAAATTGAACGGTGGCCAAGTGGGATGACACTTATATTGAGATCAGGGCAATTCCCTTCTAAATTGACTGCTCCTGATATATCAGAATGGTCAGCAATGAATGAATTTAATAAGCACAAACCAGTGCTCATTGAAAGGAGGAATGCCGAAAAACTGCCTCAAGTTATTGAGGTAGTAGAAAAGAAACTGGAAAGCAAAACAGAAAGTGTAAAGAAAGAAAAATCAGCATTAGAACAAATTCGAGAACTAGAAGGAGGAAATGAATTAGATGAATTTCAAGAAGAACAAGCAAAGTAATGTGATGGGGAACAAAATCAAAAAGAACCTGAATGCACTAGTTACTTTATCAATTGCCATGATGGTTTTAGTCCTTACAAGTCCTTTAGCAGAAGCAGCTGAAAAAAAAGGCGCAACTTCAGGCACACCTTCCTTATTCTCAGACACTAAGACACTTTTAGGTGATGCAGGTGGATGGATTACAGCAATTGCTGGAGCGGTAGCAGGCTTTATCATGATTGGACTAGGACTAAAGTATGCAATGACTGATGATCCAGGTTCACGAAATGAAATTAAAAAACAAATGAAGAATGTATTCATCGGGCTTGCAATTTGTCTATCAGCTGTATCACTAATTGCGATTATCGTAACGTACTACACTTAAGATGGGCGGTTTCCTTTCGAAAGCAATCAACACGCTCTTTGAAGACTGGATTGATGGAGCTATTAACTTTATTTTAGTTTTACTCGCTCAGATAGGTGGATCTGGAATAAAAATTTTAGAGATGGATATCGTCGTGGATGCGATTATATACGCTCAAGGAATCGGAATTACTCTTCTATCAGTAGTTGTAGCAAAAGAGATGTTATTTCGTTACATCCTTCAAGAGTCCGGTGATGAAGTTGCTGATCCGGCAAAAATACTCATTCGAGTTGTGAAATCTGTAGCTGTAATCATTAGTGTTCCTTGGATAGTGACCACTATCTATAAGTTTGGAACTACTTTAGCAATAGATGTAGCCAAACTAGAAGGTGGCGGTTTCGGTAGCCCAGCAGGTAAAGGATCACTTAAGGATATGCTCAAAGCATTCGCAGCTCTGGAATTCTTACCTTTATTTATTTTAGTAATGGTAATATCCATTGTAATTTTAATGTTCATCATCGTTATTCAAGCGTCTATACGAGCAGCAGAATTAGCATTTTTAGCTGTAGTTGGCTGCTTCATGGCAGTATCTTTAATGAACCCTAATAGTGAGATGTATTCCTCATGGTGGAGACAATTGCTAGCAATATCGCTAGCGCAAGCTTCACAACTATTGCTAATAAAAATAGGTTTCGAGTCCTTGCAGACTATGTTTAAAGGCCCGGAAGAAGCACTGTTAGGATTCTGTTTGTTCTTTGGTGTACTGATTGTAGCTGTTAAAGTACCAACGATTCTCAAAGAACATATTCACTCTACAGGTACAGGGAAGATGGGATCAAATAGTGGTCAACAAATTAGTATGATGGCAGTTTCAAGAATGGCAATGAAAAAATGAGGTGAATCATGAATTTCGATTTAGAGAAAATGATGAGCCAACAAGCTGAAACGAAATATATCATCCCCAAAAATATTAAAGCTAGGTTTGAAATTTTCGGTATAGGATTGCGAGAAATTATCGCAATCCTGATTGCCGGAATAGTGGGCCTAATTATTGTTTCAATGGTAGATCTAATCATTGATGTAAAAGGATTGGTGAAAGCTTTAGTCGTTATAGTCTTTGGTGGCGTTTCGTTCTTACTTGTTGTCGAAGATCCAAGAGAAGGTGTATCGGTCATAAAATTTGTTCAGTACTATAAAGACTTTCTAAAAAGACCTAGAAGGTATCTATATTCGAAAATTGATAGAGGTGAATAGACATCATTACATTCAAAAGAAAAAAAGTAACGACTGAAGAAAAAAATAAGATTGAAATGAACAGTAATAAACAAAATGCTCAAAATTGGTTCAATATTTCGGATGTGAATGACAGATTGATTTTTAGGAAAGATCAAAAGGTAATCTCTCTTATTAGGGTCGGAACAGTAAATATGTCGCTTTTATCTAAGAACGAGAAAGATATGAGGATTCGTCAACTTTTTGAAGTTATGAATGGGATTGATACAAGGTATAAAATCTTTTCAATCGCAAGACCTGTAGATTTGGACGGTTTTATCGAACAACTCAAAGTAAAACAATCCCAAGAACCAGTTGGTATGAAGAAAAGACTGTTAGGTAATGCAATGTCACATGCAGCAATCATGGCTTCTGGTGGTGAGGCAGTTGAACAACAATTTTATCTATTACTTGAAGGCGATGTTTCATCAAATCCAGAGTATGAGAAAAATACACTAATTAGAAGAACCACAGAAATTGCTGCTAATTTAACCTCAGCTGGATTAGGTGGACACTTATGTACTAATCAAGAAATACGGGATCTTTTATTCATTTTTTCGAATCCCCAACAGGCAGCATATGAAAGAGCACCGCAAGATAATGGGCCATATTTTACTAATTATGTGGAGGGTAAGTGAAGATGGCAAAAAAAGTAGAACAAACATCTCCGTTGATTGAACAAATTTCTCCAATGATAATTGAATTTAAACCAAAAAAAGTAATTTGGGGAGATCGCGTAGCACGTACTTATGTAATCACTCAGTATCCTAACCAGGTGTCTGCTGCATGGTTATCTCGAGTAGCGAATATGGATGGTGTGGCAGTATCGATTCAAATTGATCCTACAGATCCTTTTGAACTTGTAAAAGAAATTAGACGGTCTAGTGGTGAGTTGTCATCTCGACTAATGGAAATCAAAAATCCATTTGAACAACAACGAACAGAAGACCAATTGAAAGATGTTCAACAATTATTAAAAGATATCGATAGAGATCAACAAAGCGTCTTGAATCTAACGACTCTTCTGCTAGTAGGCGCAGAGAATGATGAATCTCTAGAAGCTCGGTGTAGACGAGTGGAAGCAGAGTTAGCTGCAGGCGGGCTTAGAGCACGAACGCCGATTTTAAGACAAGAAGATTGCTTAAAAGGACTTACTCCTTGGGAGATGGTACCAAAAAATATTACTGCAATTGGACAACGAAATATGACCGCCAAAACGGCTGCTGCAAGTTATCCCTTTGTATTTTCTGGATTGAACGACGGTAAAGGGATTTTATTAGGTACAGATACAGCTGGAGGGATTGTACTAACAGATTTTTGGGTTCGACAGTCAGATAGAACGAATAGCAACATTACAGTTATCGGAAAGCCTGGTGTAGGTAAGTCAACCTTAGTAAAGAAAATATTAGCTAATGAATGGGCTCAGGGATCTAAAGTGATCGTAATCGATCCTGAAAATGAATACGGAGATCTATGTAAGAATCTTGGAGGGCAGTATATTGATGCTGCAGGAGATCCAAAAGGTCGCATTAATCCATTGCAAGTCAGAGCAGTACCAGCTGATGATGACGAAGAAAGTGATCCACTGTTTGAAACTGAAGTAGATGATGGGAAAGCTAAACGTGGACCTCTAGCGCAACATTTTCAGGTTCTCCGATCATTCTTCAGAATGTACTTAAAAGACATGACGGTTTTAGAAGAAGTTCTACTAGAAAGAGCTCTGGAAGTTCTTTATAAGAGCAAGGGTATCTCTTGGACGACCGAACCTACATCGTTATCAAATGAAGAATGGCCGACTCTAGAAGAGTTATACGAACTAATTTTAGAAGCTTCTAAAACGAGTTCTGAAAATGGATCGTCCAGCGATGAATCAGAAAAAGAATGGAAAACTTTAGCGATGCGATTGCGATCAAGTGCAATCGGTGCAGATTCATTTTTGTGGAATGGAGCAACGACAATTAAAGCTGAAAGTGACTTCATTGTTCTCAATATAAATAAACTACTTGAAGCAGATGAACGAACTATGAGAGCTCAGTTTTATAACATCTTAGGATGGGTTTGGGACGAAGTGAGCAGAGATAAAGATGAACGAGTATTTATTGCTGTTGATGAAACATACCTGTTAGCTGATCCAGATCATCCGCAGCCACTTCAATTTTTACGTAACACTTCAAAACGTATTCGTAAACGTGAAGGTGGATTAATGTCAATTTTTCATAACCTAGTAGATATGTTAGATCCTTCAGTTCAAAGATATGGCCAAGCGTTAATTGATAACCCGGTCTATAAATTCATTATGGGTCAAGGGGATAAGGATATCGAAGCGTTACAAAAGCTCATGTCGCTCTCTGAAAGAGAGGTACAGACATTAGCAGATGGTAGACGTGGAGAAGCACTATTTGTTGCAGGAAGTAAAAGATTGCATTTGAAAATAGACGTCACTCAAGAAGAACTTGAGTTATTTGGGGCTGGAGGTGGACGTTAAATAAGGGGATGACCAAGATGATGAAGTCAAAGGAGCAAGACTATAACTGCTGTATCAAGTTTACGTTAGATCAAAAAGTTGAACTTGAAAGTATCGCTAAAGATTACGGGTTATCAATCACTCAAATCATTAAAGTGATCACTTTAAAAAAATTAAAAGAGTATAAAGAAGCACCTAATCAATTTATCTGATCGAAAGGGGGAGCAATATGTACGGAATAATTTCTAGTCCAGGAAATCATCATTTATTTAAATCTGTAGCTAATGAAGAATTGGTTTTTGAGGCTATAGATCAATTTGGCGATACCGAGTTTTTGAATGCGTGTATAAAAGTCTCGAGAGTGACACTAAATTACGTTTTAGTTGATCTTACTTGTGCTTCTGAAGATGCTCTTGTAAAAGGAATAATCAATATTGTACTAAATAAGCCAACCACTCGAATCATTCTAGCAGGATTTGATCTACAGGTAGGAGATAGAACGCTAGTTTCACTTATAAATTCTGGTGTTTATGATATTGTCTCCCTTCAAGATCCTACAGGTGAAGACTATCAAGAAATATACGAAATGAATCAGCAGAAGTTAACTGCAGCCATAGAAGAAAAAAAGACATTAGCTGATTCAATTAGATGGAAAAGTAGTATGGAACGATCTGAAATACTTGTAAATCATGAAGAGGATAAAGTATCAGATGGTGAGATCAGAGTTAAGGAAAAAGTTGTTATAAAAGAGATTGTGAAAACTAAAGTGATTAGCGTAGAAGCTAATAGCTGGTTTGTAGTTAATCTTACTAGAAGAGCTGGATCTAGCTTAGTTACTCAAGCGTTAGCTAAGTACTTAGCAGATGTAAATTTCGATATACGAGTTACTGAATCTCCTTTCAATAAGCCAACTTTTTTGTATTCTACAGGCGAGCACCAAGCTATTCCGAGTTCCATAATTGATGGTGAAGAGAATGTTTACTATCAACCTTTCAAATATAAAAATATCAAATGGGACCTTAAAACAACGTATAAGGAAATTTCTTATGAAGATATAGACTTTTTAAAACTACTTATCACTGTCAAAGAAGGACTTAATTTGATAGACATCGGTGATAGCTATTTCGAAAGACCACAGATTATGCAGAATATCAGAAAGCTAATCGTAGTTTTAGAACCAGAAATTAATGGACTTTGGGAATGTAGAGAACGAAAAAAACAAATCGATCTATTAAATAAAAAAGGTGTAGAAATCATCTATGTGATAAATAAATCGCACGACTTAATTTCTGATGAATTTGCAATTAACAATGGATTCGAGAATTATCTATTTTTACCAACCTTGAATTCAGAGATTATTTATAAAAGATCGATTAAGAACCAACTTCTTCTGAATAAAACCGATGATATAGACGAAGCATTTATCCAAGGGTTAAGTAAGCTTTCAAAACTAATGAACATTCCTGTTTATCACAATGAGAGAGAACCAAGAAAAAGAAGAAAAATAAGATTACCTTTCTTCAAAAACTGATTGACCTCATTGTTAAGTAAAGGAATTTACTTAATTTAGTTTAATTGTTATCCTATATATAGGAAGAAAAGCGGATAAGATGCATTTAAATGCCTACATCATAGGGAGGGGATTTTTATGAAGAAGAGTTTATCAGCAGTGATCGCAACTACAGTAATTTTATCTGGAGTACCTAGTCTTAGTATTCTTGAGAATGCTCCAGGGCAAGTTAACAAGGTTGAAGCAGCATCGTTTAAACAGTTTAAGGGAACTTCAACCGTCGATTTAAATGTACGTAGTGGTCCAAGTACGAAATATAAAACAGTAGGTCTTTTGAAAAAGAATACGATTGTCGCTGTGATTGGAAGTAGTAATGGTTGGTATAAAGTTTCTTATAAAGGTAAACCTGCATACGTATCAGCCAAGTACATTAAAAAGAATGCTTCAGGGAGTACGTTTAAGCAGTTCTCGGTCATTACGACTGAATTACTAAATGTACGTCAATCAAGATCGGGATCTTCTAAAAAATTAGGTCAGCTTGCAAAAGGGACTAAGGTGACGGTAATCGGATCAAAGTCAGGTTGGTATACGATTAAGTTGAAGGGTAAAACGGGCTACATCTCTTCAAAATATACGAAGAAGGTCTCTACAACTCCTAAGATTCAATATTACGCTTCAGTTATTTCGACTAAAGCATATGTACGTACGGGTGCATCGAATACGCACAAGTCAGTAGGAACATTAAAAAAAGGAACAAAAGTAAGTGTCTATGGTAACAGTAATGGATTCTCAAAAATCATGTTCCAAAAATCGTATCGTTATATCAAGGCAACAGATCTTAAAAAAATAGTTACCCCGAACGACTCACTAAAGAAACCGAGTAATGTATCTGGTTATGAACTACAGACAGGTAGTTATGCTCTTGGTCTTAAGTTTGATGCAATTGATAAAGTAAAAGTCTCAAATTCTTTTTCGTACGCTACAAAGGTGAAAGAAACAAAAGCGATTGCTGATTCAATCGGTGCTAAATCAAGAGGTACTGTAATTAACTTGGTCAATACGATAGAAGGATTTGAATCACTAGATGATGTAAACATCGCCTACGAATTTGCTTATGGATCCAAGAAATTTAAGATGTATTATTCCAGTGGTCGTGACTTACGAATCAAAGAAAGTAAATACATCATGAAGATGATGCTCAAGCCGTATTTACCTAAAGGATATGAATCGGTAGTAAACAAATATTTTGATGGTCAATACTATGGCGTAAATGGATACGGTCCTTACGAAGTGGATGGATATACTGTCACATTCAATGCTGGTAGCATACGATTTGAAAAATAAAATCAACGGGGGATATTGAATGAAGTTAAAGAAAGTATCGCTTGTTCTATTGACTGCATTTTTACTTACAAGTACTTCCGTTGCCGAAGCTAATACCGTTAGCGTAGGTGATAGTAAACAAAATGCGGTCAATATTCAAGACGTAGAATTCATTGAGAGCAATGGGATTAAATCTTTTCTTGATTCAGCAGTTAGTAGGACAAAGGGAAAAGTTCCTATTCATTCATGGAAAGACTTAGAAGGAAAGATGATCACATCTGATGCGGGGAAAGTAGTCAAACTTATCGATGCGAACCATAACGGAGAAGTAATTGTTACTGAGAGTAAACAGCCTACAGTATTTGCAACATATCGAACGGTTGGTGCAGCAGTACAAAATACGAATGTGACATCCTCAGCCATTAAAGCTTGTGGAGATACGGATTGGTTATCATACGTAAAAAGTGTTGGTGTACCTACAGTTTCATACAAAATAAGTGGTAAGACATACAACTTGAATGCTAGTCTTTCACGAAAGTACAGATTATTGATTTATGGTACACCTCAAGATGTAAATGATAGTAGCTATGGAAATGATTATTCTAGTGGTCAATGGCGATACTTAGGATATTCTCGTTATGGTGGACTCATGATCAATGAAGACTATCCAGAGTATATCGGTATCAGCAAATTTGATGCTGATTTATTCTTAAAATCTCAAGATTACGCTACGCGAGTTAAATACGCCTACGCAATGAAAAACGTATTTTATTCTCCAAAAGGAGCAATGTACGATGAAGCAATTAAAACGATGGGCTATTTCTCTTGGCTAGGAAAGAAGTTACTAGATTACAAATCAGGGTCTTGGTGGTTAAAAAATGAAGATGACGCTAGAATACGCATTCAAAGTCTCAGAAAAGGATATGAAGCTGGTTTAGCTGTCACACAGTATAGAGATCCAAATACAGGAGTGTATTGGTATCAAGCATACATCGTTAAAGCACTAGATTTTCCAGAGTGTCCTGAACCAGATATGAAAGCAGATTCTTTATCGGCTTCTCGTTCATCAAATAACGTGAATTTGACATTTAAAGTACAAAACGCATCTCCAGATAAGCAAATCGTAACTTCAAAAGTAGCAGTACCGTGGAGTGTCAGATGGAACTTTGATGGTATAGATGCAAAAGGTAAATCGGTATCAAAAAGCGGAACGTTATCGACAACGAAGTTACCTAAGTACGGAAAATCTTTCCCTTATGGAAAGGTCTACAGTAAGACGTATGGATTTAATCCGAGCATAGCAACGTCTTGGGCAGGTGTCTTTAAGTTCACAGCAGAGTTTAACCCTAACGGAAGTAAAGACATGGCAGAGGAGAGTTATGCTAACAATAGTGCTAGCACTAGCTTAAGTTGGAGTCCGAAAAACATTCCACCACCTAAACCTGGTACATGTCAGATTGAAGATATTGATCCACCAGAATATCGCTATGAATATGAACTTGATTTATCAGTAGAAAGGCTAGAAGCAAAAACGACTGATAAAAACACTACGACAACGACTCCGATTTCAGTTTACAGATCAAATTATGCATCTAATCGATCGAATGCCAAGAATGCGATTAATGCAGATTTATCCTCAAAAAAAGCTACTAAAAAGAGTCAGGAATTAAAAAAAGCACAGTATGAAACAGAATTAGTAACTTTGAATAAAAAGTTAGCAGATGCTAAAAAAGGTGATGAAGTTGAAAGTTGTGTTATAGACGGTAACGGAAAAGAACAATGCACGACTAAGACGGTTGTAAATCCTGCTGCAGTTAATGCAGCTCAAGCAGCTGTGAATAGTAAACAAACACAGATTAACGAAATGGAATGTGATATCGGTCAAACCGATCAATGGATTGATCATTATGAAAAAGAATTAGGCGAAGTAAACTCTGATGAAGCTAAGTATAGTAGTGTCAACCCTAATTTGACAGTGAAGGTAAACAACGAAACAAAAGCTGAAACCCATGTGTCCTTAAAAGAGGGAGAACGAAAAGTAGTCAGCCTATCATGGGAAGTTGAAGACGATTCAAATGTGATAGCAGAAATTAACGAGGATGGGACATACGAAGAATTTGTTGAAGGAGTAGAGGATGTTTATGCAAACAACGTCCGAGAGACAACGATTTATATACCTTCAAGGGAAGTCGGGATGTGTGGACCAACCTCTGAAGCAAGTGGTCCAGTAATCACAGTAAGTGATTCAATTTTAGGTGATAGAACGTATATCGAGACTTTAAAGGGATCCATCAATAGTGTATTCCCTTCAAGACTAAGAGCCGGTTATGGATTCACTTACAATGTCGATACTCAGTACTTCAATGAATACCAACCACTATACAACGGAACAGCAAAAAATGCTGCAGTTCAATACGAATATTCAGCAAACAACCTTGATACCATGCAAGGGCTTGATCGAATTACTGATACAGGACAATTTGCTCGGTTCGTACCACGATCCGTATATGTATCTCGTAACTCAGGAGTTGTATTCAGTTCAAATAACCCAGCTCAATCTCCTGAAGAATTAATTGATGGGGGACGGAAATGGTATTCCAACTTCGAACAAAAAGATGGAAAGTATCCATTTGAAGTAAACGTGGGAAGAGGTGGAGTGAACGAACTCGGACTATGTTTAACAAGTGGCGTTGAAATTAAGGGAACAGCTATGGATGACTTCGTACGGAGATCAGTTTCCCCGAGCAAGCCGTTTCCTACAGGAAACGGTTGGGATTGGACAGGGAAAAGTAGCATTATAAGTGGCTTGGTAGATTGGGTTAAAGGAGCTAAATTATGAGCAAAATGACTTGGTTTGGTTTGGTTGTAACCCTATTTACGATGTGCTTTGCTTTTCAGATTGACTCTACAGTTTTAAATGCAAGTATGATCGATAACCGTGATGCTGTAAAACAAGCGTCAGAGTCATCGATTCAAAAATCGATTAATAAAGGTACTTTGCGAGTAAATGAAATGATTGAAATCGATCCAGTGAAGTTCAGAAATGAATATCAAAAGGATTACGCCTTGAACAATGATTTTAACTACGAAGGTAGTAAGCGTAATTTTAAAATCGTCAAGATAAATACTTCCCCTGCGATGGTTGCCGTCGAGGGGGAGGTTATAAATGAATCGACATTTAAACGGGTGACTAAAGAGCAAAAAGAAGAAGTAAGTATTTTAGCTAAAAATATTGTGATCTATGAATCGAAAAGCAAGCTTAAGATTCCAGGGGGGAATTTAGATTGAAGAAGTTAAAAAAGCAAACTAAGAGAAAAGTTGTAGCAGCAGTTCTTTCATTAGCCGTGGTTGGATCAATGTATGCATATAACGCTTATGCAGTTGAAAAAGCCGTTGATCCAACCAAAGTGGTTCTGGTTAGAAAAGATATTCAACCACACACTAAAATCACAGAAGAAATGATTTTTGAACGTGAGATCCCAGGTAACGCAATACCTCCTAACGCTTATTTAAATAAAGAAGAAGTAGTTGGTAAGTATACGACAGAAGGTTTTGGTATTTCTGCAAATAGCTTCTTTCTTAAGAACAATGTATTAAGCAAAAACAAATTACCTGATGCTGCGATACTCTCTCTACAAGGTGGAGAAGTTGCTTTTCCACTCCTTGTAGATTTAGAAACTAGTTCAGGAAACTCCATCGTACCTGGTACATTTGTAGATCTCTATTTCTTAAATGTAGAGGGGTCGCAAGGAGAATTGATGACTGATGCTACAAACAAGAGTGTATTGTTTGGTGGACTATTTCCTCAAGTACGAGTGACTAGTGTAAAAGATAGTGATACAAATGATGCTTTTCGAGAAGAACAGGATTCTGAAGGCGAAACAAAGGAAGTGAAAAGTGCTGCTAGACTTTACACTTTGGCAGTAACGCCTGCACAACTACAGTATCTGAATCGTGCGAAACGATTAGGGACAATCATGCCAGTTGCAACACAAAAGATTGACCAGAAAGATGATAAAAGTCTTATCACTTCATTCAATCAAGTTTCTGATCAATCTGTGATTTTGAAATACATTGAAGAAAAGTCCAAAAATAAGATTAGCGATCAAGTGAAAGCTCAATTAAATCTTGGCAGAGAATTTAGTCAAACTAAAAAATAAGGAGGATTTTTATGCCGACAATTATCTCTTTTAGAAGTGTTACCCGAGGGGCTGGAGCTTCAACTTTAGCAACGACGTTTGCTAAAGAGACTGCTGTGCTAAAGCAAAAAGTTCTGTTTGTCGAGGCAAACCTACTTAGCCCATCTTTTGCGACTAATACTGGTATAACTCATGGAACGAAGAACTTTCTTAACTTAGTGAATCAAGGAAATGAAAGCTATAAGATTACAAATTTCATAGCTAATGCGGAAGACATCACCAACAAAAAAATCAGCTCTAGCTTAAATGGGATGGATATTTTAGTGGTTCCTCGGTACCAAGGTAAGCTTGATCAAATCAAACTGGAGAACCCTAATCAGTGGATCGAGAAATTTATGAGCACACTGAAAGAGTTACCTTACGATTATATTGTGATTGATGTTCCGACGGAGTTAGACGAATTCACTTCATATCCAATTTTAAGTGCGTCTGATTCAGTCATTAGTGTAGTGGAGGGAACACCGAAATCAGTCATTGCATATAGAAATGAAAGTGTTTGGTTGCAGGAAAACTCATTAGATTTCAAAGACACACTATTAATCAATAAACACGAAAAGGATTACCAAGGCGATATCTATGAAATTATTGGTGATACTCCTTATCTTCCTGTTCCATATGATCCACTGCGTGTTAGAGAAGAATGGTTGCTAAAAATCGGGAGTGATTTAATTAACGTTAAGCTTCAAGCATTACAGAGTCAACTAGGTATTCAAGGCGTGGGGTATCAAGAAAAAGTGAAGAGTAAAGGCAATTTACTCAGCTTACTAGGAATGAATAAATAAAATAGGGGTGAGAATAATTAGTACGAAAATCGATTTGTTAAACCCAGCAAAAGATATACAGCAATCAACTAATAAAATTGATTTGTTTAAAATGTCTTATGCCGACAAGCAAAGCAGAGCAAAGTTATTAGGGGAGAAAGAACAAGACTTGATTGATGAATCGGTAGAAAGAGTTCGAAAATATCTGATTGAAACAAATAAATCACTTCTAGAATCATCATTTCTTGATAAAGGAAAGCGACAAAAACTAAACGCTAGAATCTCCGAGTACATTCAACGAAATGGAATCGCTATTCCTAATATTGAACAACAAGAATTAGTCGGAGCAATTCTTGATGAAATAACTGGATTCGGTATTATTCAACCACTTATTGATCGAGAAGACGTAACAGACATTTTTGTGAATGGTACGAGTTCAATTCGATATATTGGTCCGAATGGAGATACTATTTTTGTAGATCCAGATACCAAGGATAGAATTACGTTTTCGAGCGAAGATGAAATTTTAAGACTTGCATATCGATTAGTCAACGTCACTGAATCTACTTTGACAACCGCAAAACCATATACAGATGCAGCCCTTCCGAGGTTACGGTTAAACATCATGAAATCTGACATATCAGGCATTGGAACGTCTATTTCAATACGAAAAAGCTCATCAGAACTGAGAGCGACTAGTGAAAGAATGCTAAGTACTAATCAAGCTTCTAAAGAAGAATTAGACTTCTTTAAGGCAGCAGTTCAAGCGAAATTTAAAATTCTCATTGTTGGCGGTACTGGTACGGGGAAAACCGAATTCATTAAACATTTAGCACAACATATTCCAAATAACGAACGAACATTAGTAGCTGAAGATGATCCTGAATTGTTTTTACACGAGTTGTATCCTTCAAAGCACTTCTATACATTTGAGTGTCGGATGACTGGTAACAAGGAAACAGATATTCCGTACAGTGTAGGACTAAAACTAGGGTTACGACAACATCCTCGAAGAATCATTGTTGGTGAAAGTCGAGGAGAAGAAGCCATGCAAATGATTGAGTTCTTTGAATCAGGACATAGTGGATTCACCTCGATTCATGCTGAGAGTAGTGAGGAAGCACTACAACGACTTAAAAAAATGTGTCTACGATCAGGAGTCAATTTAAGTGGTACAGATATTCTTCAGTCAATCGCAGGAGCTTTCGATTTAATTGTTGTTTTGGAGAAACTTGAAGATCACAATCGATATTTTACTCAGATATCTGAAATCTCAAAATTTGATTATGAGAGTGGACAAGTGATTTTAAACGATGTGTTCGTTTTCGATTACAACAAGGATGACTTCATTTTTGATAGTGAAGGTAAAGTTGAAACTTTGAATGGGGTTCACTTAGTAAAAAATAAGTTATCGGAACGGTTAGCGAAAAAATTATCCAGATCTTTAGCAGATCCTGAGCTATATGAATTCTTGGTTTAAAAGTAAGGAGTGAGGTGATAAGTGGAATGGTTTCTTATAATAGTGCTATTTGTAGTCATTTACTTATTTATTCGAGTGGTCTTCCAGCCAAGCAGTAGTATCGCTGAGTTGATGATTGAAAATCAAAAATCGCATAAGACGCAAGTTTTTGATTCAAGGAAGAGATACTCGAAATTTAATCTAAGCCCAAAGAAATTACGTGAAGAAGCTCAACATTATGAATGGGATTTAACACCTACCAAATGGCTGATGATCTCGATGGTGTCAGTAATTACAATCTCTTTATTCTTCTATTTATCATTCGGTAAGAACGAATTGATGCTTCCTTTAGGAATAGTGGGAGTGATAGTACCAAGAATTATGGTGAATCAAAAAAGAAGAAAATATCGAGTGATTCTGTTAGATCGTTTATTAGTTTTTTTGAACGCTTTTACATCTACGTTACTCGTTACTCATCAAACTGTGAAAGCTCTCAAAGAAATTAAAAGTCTTCAACATTATACGATTCAAGATGATATCGAGAAGATTATAGTAAGTATTTCTTCTGGAGTCGGAATTCAAAAATCGTTTGAAGATTTCATCGGGAAGTATCCGTTTAAAATGTTGAAATTTTACGTGGATCAGCTGGACATTGCAGACCGAGACGGAGGATCAGATACGTATAAAATTTTGGCTGACGTAGTAAAAGATATTGAATCAGAAAAGACGCTAGCAGCGGAACTAAAAACTAATTTAGTGAGAGAGAAAAGAGCTTACTACCAAAATGCTGCATTTGTTTTATTAGTACCATTATTGTTTAACTTCATGCCTAAGATGGCTGATGCCTTAACGGAAACAATTGAAGGAAAAGTAGTAATTGCATTCAATTTTCTGGCTGTCTTAGGAATATACTTCATTGTTAGGAAGCTTTCTAACTTTAATCCAATGGCTGAAAAGTAAAAGGTGGTGAGGAAATGTTAATATTTCTTTCAATTCTATTGTTCGTACTTGTTAGCGTAGCAATTTATTACATCGTCACTCCTAGTGATGGAATAACAGCTACCGAAATCTTATTGGAAGGGGGCGATAGTCAATACAGGAGCCTAAAGAATCAAAAAGCTCAAGCATTAAATCATCGGATGAACGATCTAGAAGACAAATTGAAATATGCGGGAATGAACATCACAGTTAAAAAATTTAGACAGATCAAAATTCTTTATGCGGTAATACCTACCTCTATGTCATTGCTATGCATCGTTTTTACTGGTGCATTCTTGTTTAAAGTTTTGGCATGTATTTCTCCATTCTTATATTTCTATCCGAATCTTCAATTACGTCAAAACATGAGAATGGCGATTACAAACAGAAGACTTGAACTCCCAGGTTATCTAAAGATTGTGGCAAATCTTTTGAAAAACTATACATCTACAAAGGCAATAAAAAAATCAGTTGAGTATGCAGGACCTTATCTCAAACCATTTGTAGAAGAATTAGCTATGAACTTAGAGACTAGACCAGGTGACGATTTAGTATTGAAAGAGTTTGCTCAGAAGCTTGAGATTGCTGAAGCACATACTTTTGTAATCGCTATTAAACAAGCTACTGAAGTGAATAAGAAAGGGGCCCAGATGATTTTAGATGAACAAATAAAAGTCATGGATAAGCTTCTTCAAGAGAACTATAAATATCTAATTTCAACTAAACCGATGGCTTTCTCAAAATGGAACTTTGCTGTAGTAATGCTTATTCTTTTGTATCCACTAGTTATTCTTTATGTGACATTTACTCAATCAATGCTATCAATGTAATACAAACTTAAATGAATGGAGAAAGACAAATGAACTTAATGATTATCTTGACAGTATTAACGCTAACGCTAGCACTAGCTAAAACAATTGCACCAAAGTGGACAGCTTCTGAGGTTTCGCAAAACTCATCAGAAACAGGCATGTGGATCGTAGGTGGAATCTTTGCAGCAGTCATGGCAGTGGGACTGATCTATACAGCTCTACAAACATCCTTCACTAACCATGGAAACAAGCTGAAGGATACATCGAATAAGTTCGATCCAGGTACTTGGACTAAATAATTGATGATCAATAGCAGTTAAGACAAGAGAAGGAGTGCACTTCTTCTCTTGCTTATTTAAGTTAGGGGAGGATGCATTTGCAGAATACGGCAACAACAGCGATTATGATCACCATGTTCATTCTTTTAAGTTTGTTGATACCTGAAGGGATCATTATGAGTAATGAAAAAACAAAAGTTCAAAATCTAGCAAATGATGCGGTTGAACTGGCAGAAAGACAAGGTGGTTTTGACTATGAATACGAAGGAACTACACATTCAATCGTAGGACAAATCAAAACACGAATGAAGGAAGACGGATTGGAAGGGTACAAGATTTCATATACAAAAGGACGAGTTCAACATAACCAGGGACTTTATTTTGAAATCGAAGGAACTTACCGATATGAAATTTTCAACTTGATTGGTATCTCGAATATGGACTTCACCTTGCATGCGAGGAAAATGGGAGTCAGTGAGGTATTGTTCCGATGATTCCATTTCCTATAGATCGTTTGTCTGTAGATTTGTTTCTTGAAGGATTAACCATCGAACGTACTTATCTCATGTGTGCTTGTTTAATTTTTAGCTACTATACGATTTATAACTTGTATACGGATATTAGATTTCGTAAGACCTCTAATATTCAGCACGTAGTATTTCTTGTTATAGGACTCTGCTACTTTGATCATGTTCATCCAAATACGTTAATTGTTCTTCCCATCATGCTTATTTCTTTAATCTTTGGATTGATCATCGAGAAAATGAGAACCTCTAGCCCAGGTGATACAAAAATGTTTGTAGTGATGAGCGTATGGATTACATCGTTTACGAATGATAACTTGATTCATCAGACTCTAGTGTTTTGTGTCGTCACGTATGTGCTGCAGCTGTCCATCGGATGGCTTTCATGGGTCAGGAAAAAGGGATTTCTTAAGGCTCTGAAACAACAGAGAGAACAATTGATTTTAGTCCTTACTCCTGGTGCACCAATAGGAAAAGAGGTTATTTTCGAAAACTGGCCAGGTGCTGTTAACATGTGTTTAGGAGCGATCTTAACACTAGTAGCAGGAGGATATCTACAATGAAAAAAGTTTATACAACAGAACACGTCAGGGAACAAGAACGGAAGTATTTTAAATCGCTTTACAAGTTTTTTATAGCTGTATTTGTACTTGGAATACTTACTTTTTTAGCAAATTTAAATCTTAACTTAACCATTATTACTTTCCTTATTATTTTCCTACTCATAGGATTAGTACTGTTCTTCTCTTTTATGTATCACACAATAAAATTGAAGTGGATTGTTAGCAAGAGAGATCCAGATAAGGAAGGAAAGAAGCTCACTAAAGAACTAGGAATAAGTAAATTAAGTTTTTATAGATTGAGCGACGGTAGTCTAGAAATGCACCACAATCTGTATAAAAAGAAAGAAATGAAAAATATGATCTTAAGCGGATTATCATCTGATGAAATAACAAGAATTTGGCATCTGACTCTTAGTGACGATTTCAAACGACTCAAGTCGTTTGTAAGAACAGAAGAGTTAAAGGATTCGCCCTTAGTCATACACACATATACACATGTGAGGATGTATAAAATTTGGAATAGAATAGCCCGAGATGCAGGATTAGAATTAGAAGTGATGAAAGGCAATAATCAAAAACCAGTAGGGTTCACGTGGCGTGCCTGGAAAGATGGAGTCTATAGAACAAATGGGAAACAGGCGATTAAAGGCTCTATCCCAAATGATAGCGAATGGAATAAGTATGTTCTGACTTCTAGAGCCGAATAAAGACGCATTTCCAAATACCAATTATTGGTTCGTATTGCATCTTTATATCACTTTGTGACATTATGAAGTAAGGAAATCTTCTTCTTCATAACCTGTACACGAAGAAAATATTTAGAAAGAACAGGGATGCTATATGCCATTTAAAACATTTGCGGTACGCAATGAAGTGATCCTACCCATCCACTACCTGAGAGGCTTAAGTAAGTTAAAAGAGCAGGAAATGGGATGGAATGAAATTTTTGATAAAGGTCTTGGAGTGGTTAAAGAAATCAAGGAAAGAAATCATAAAATTATTGCACCGCCTACAACTGGAGTACGTAAAGAACGAATGGGGCATGATTTTAATGAAGGCGTCTTTGATGAAATGAAAGTGTATGCAAAACATTTTGGCTTGAAGCAAGCAGAGCTAATTGAGTTATTTGCATGGATATACTTTTCCACTCACTTTACTGATCGAGAGAAAGAATTCTTCCAGTTGAATGAATGGACATTCTATGTGGAAAGTGATTCGGATACTGACCAGTAAAAATGCACTTCTGATCCTGCAGCTTAAAACGAATTAGCTGAGGAGAGGACTTTCATGATGCTAAAAATCAAACTGGCTTCTTTTGCAATGAAACATTGGAAGGAGCTAGCGGGCGCAGTAGGTATAATCTTAGCGATTATTCTTACTGTGCCTTTTCTTGTCTTTACGGGCTTCATGCCTGGAGGAGAAGAAGACAAGGTAAAAGAATACGCCAATGTGGCGAGTGAGTTTGGAATCGATTGGCAAGAACTCATTGCATTCGATATGGTGCGGTATGACAACGATTTAGAGAAAGGTAATCCAGAAGAAGCAGCGCTTTATTTCATAGAATTGAGTGTAGAAAAGCTGGAGGTGGAGAATGTTAAGTGTGAAAAGAAAAATAAAAAAGGCGAGTGCACTAAAGGTGAAGGTACTGTAGAAAAAGTAATATCGAAGGACAGCTACAAAGGGAAGGATCAAATACTATCTTTTATAAAGGATAGTGGGGGTAGTACTAAAAATATAGCAGAATCGCTTAGAGAAATTGGTGCAAGATCAACTTATAGAATTTCAATGTCTACACATGGAATCGATGAAGCGATGGAACTTGCGAAATTCACGAAAGTGATGAAACGAGACGTCGAACGTATTCTGGATAGTGGGATGTTAATAGAGATGTACCCGGACCTTCAATCTATATCAGGTGGGATTGGTCTTTGCATTGGAGATGTTGCCCCTAATGGCAATGCTAAAGATGTGACAGATAACGTGAAAGGCTATAAATCGCTCATTGAGAAGTATGCCAAGAAGTACGGGGTAGAACAGTATGTAGGATGGCTGATGGCTATGATGCAGCAAGAGAGCTCAGGTATGGGTACGGATCCAATGAAGGCATCAGAAGGGCCATATAACACGAGATATCCTAAAGGACCTAACGGGATCCAGGATGCTGAATATTCGATTCAAGCAGGTGTTCAAGAGTGGAAAGCGTCGATACAAAAAGCTGGTGGCGACATGATGATTGCTGTTCAAACCTATAACTTTGGTGGTGCATTTTTACCTTGGATCAAGTCACATGGAAATGCCTATACGCTTGAAAAAGCTCAAGAATTCTCTAAGTACTGGTGTTCCTCGCATCCCTCTCAGTTAGGTTGTGATGATGGCGTACATGGTACTCCGCAACATGCCATGATGGTGTTGAAGTATTACAACAACCCAGGTAAGGCATCATGTGATTCGATGGGTGGCGATTTTATTGCGGGAGAAGGCGATTTCATCTCACCGATGCCAAAGGATACGTACACCAAAGGAACATGGCACCAGTTTAGATCTCCAGCGTGGCATGCAGGAGTTGACTTGAACGTGCATTCTTGGGCAGACGAAGGGAAAATCGGAATCTACTCGATTGCTGCAGGTAAAGTTACTAGAGCGGAATACTCCTCTTCTTATGGATACGTGGTCTATATCAAACATAAAGTAAAAGGGAAAGACTCTGAATCAGTGTATGCACACCTTGCCTATACACCATTGGTCAAAACAGGCATGAACGTCAAACAGGGCCAAAAAATTGGGATGGTGGGGAACACTCCAGGTGCTCCGTGGTCCACATTCCCACACCTACACTTTGAGGTACATTCTCCAGCTTGGACTGTCGATAAGAAAAATGCAATCAATCCCGAGCTTGTGGTAAAGGGGCTGTTTTAATGGGCTACAAACGATTTATTCTCATTCTGATTGGTACGTTCATCATTACGACAACTTTGATTATCACGGTTGCAGTAAAAATAGGTGAATCACGACATGAAAAGTCACTGGTTGAGACTTCGGTTAAAAAAGACCAGCAACCTCTTACGACAATTTTACAAGAACCACCGGAAGTGAGTGTAGAGAGTAGAGCAAAAGAGTTTGGTAAGTCGGTTGTAGATGGCTATTCTTTGTTTAGCTACTATTCGCCTGAAGCTTTTGGGATCAAGGGAGCACCCGAAACCATTGAAGGTCCAAATGGAGAAAGTCCAGAAGAGATGGATCTTCTCATTACAAAAAAGGTGAAACCTTATGGTTTTGTAAAGGAGTATAGAATAAAGAAAGTCAATGAGGGTGAGGATGTGACCGAAGCTTTATTTGAGTTCACCACAGCTAAAGAGAAAGTGTATGAAGTGAGTGTGAGGTTCAATAAAAAGGGATTAATCGTGACAAAAATAATATCTGATTGACCAAGATAACTCGCTTGTTTGTTTTATTTATGATATAATTAAACTATAAAAGAGGGGGAGATGTACATGAAAAAACTCCAAAATGCTGATGAAATGCTCAGACTATTCCCAAGCTTTTTAGCTTCTTCTGCTGCTGAAGGTCTACCTATTGAAGAAGATCTAGCAGAAAAAATTAAAGAGATGTTGGCTCTAGGTATTGATCCAACTGAAGAAATTGATGCTTACTATGATAAAAAATTAAAAGAGTTGGATTCGTAAGAGGAGGGGAACAATTGAGTATAGATCCTTATTCTGAAAATGGCGTGTTGAAAAATAAATTCGGAGAAACCAATCCAAAAAAGTTGGATATTCTAGAAAAACGGTACACCGCTCGTGGATGGGTTAAAATACACAACGAATTATTGGCTACTCCTAATCTAAAACTAGACGCAGCTCTATTAAAGAAGATTCATAAAGCGTTGTTTGAAGATGTATATGAGTGGGCTGGAGAATACAGAACAGTTAATATCGTAAAAGGAAATACGATGTTTGCTAATGCGCTCTATGTACCAGCTGCTTTAGATGATTTATTCACGAAGCTAAACAGAGAAATTACAGCGAAATCGATTACATCTAATAACGTAAGTGAAAAACTAGCATATTACTATGGTGAGTTGAATATGATTCACCCGTTCCGAGAAGGAAACGGACGTACGCAAAAAATATTCATTCAGAGAACTGCAGCTAAACTTGGATACTACCTTGATTTAGAGAAAGCGGATCCGAAAAAGTTACTTGAAGCAACCATTGAGTCAGTAAATGGAACTGGAAAACCATTGAAAGAGATCTTCGAAGAGGTAACGATTAATCGAAACTTGGATGGAATAACTGACAAATCAGAATCAATAAAAGAAAATGTCAAAGAATTAAGAAGAAATAATGATTTTGATTTAGAAAGATGAACAAAAAAGAGAAAGATTATCAGACTTTTTTCTGAAATCTTTCTCTTTTTTTATTCAGTAGAATAAATTTTAAATTGATAGATTATCTTATCTGACAAATGATTAGTCGATAATCTATACTTTAAACTTTCTAAATATACATTTTTAAGCTGTTATAACGTTCTATAATTTAAAAATTGTAGGCATGGTTAATTCAATTTAGAAGAACAAATTTAAACTAAAACTTTCTTATTTTTCAAAATATTTAAAATTTATATATTTTATTGCTTTATATACATTTGAAGGCTTCAAAAGGTATTTTAAAATTTAATTATAATAATGGTATTACAAAAGGAGGTGAAAAAAATGAAAAAATTACTTATGTCATTAGCTCTTGGTGCTACACTAGTGAGTTTAGTACCATCTCAAGCAGGTGCAACATCTGTAACCGGACCTGGTGGAGTTTCTAAGCTAGATTATCTTTCTTCAGCAAAATTACTTGCTTGGAATGTTAAGCCAGCAACTTCTTGGCCATACCATTTCACTGGTTTAGTCACTTTTACAGGTGCGATTCATGATGCTACTGCTGTTTCAGGAACTGGATTCGGATCTGAAGGCGATACTATTAATGCTAAAGGATCTAAAGGTCAGTTTGTTTATGCTACTTTAACAGGTACTGCATATGCTCTCGACGGAGATAAATTTGTAACAATGCCTGGTGCAGGTGTAGGTTACACAAAATAATAAAGACAAAGTAGATAGAGGACCTTGAGTGTCTTCTATCTATTTTTTAAATAAGAAAGGAACAGAGATAGTGAAAAAAAAAATCATATTTTTTTTATAGGATTTTTGATTATAGGCTCACTAGGGATACTTTTTTTGAATGGTAAAGATTATCTAAGTAATAGCACAAATATGTCTAATGAAACTATTAACTATATACGTTGGACAACTAAAGAAAATGCAAATATTAAAAATGTTTCAGGTGTAAAGAATGTATATAGTTCAACTGAACTTGTAAAAATGCTCGATAAAAAAGTAGATAAATTAATAATTGATAAAGATATTTTGAACAAAGAGAATAATGTGATTTTTTTAAATAGAGAAATTAAGAAACAATCGAAAATATCAGTAATAATTTTAGGATATGGTAACCCTACATATGTATTTTTTAAGAAACTGTTGATAAATTCTAAGGGCTCGATACCTGAATTCACTGAAAGCCAATATAAGAGAATGAGTATGAAAAAGGGATTTTCTGTAGCATACAAGTCAGCTGATGGAAATATATATGGAAAAGGATATGATAAAGAAGAGAAGTTGAAAAAAGTTTTATTTATGCTTTTAAAAACAGACGAGGATATAAAAAAGTTTTTGAATTAGCCCTAATTTTGGAGGGATATACAATGAGAAATACTATTCTTGAAGTTGAAAATTTAAGCAAATATAGAAAAGGAAAAGAAATTTTAAAGAATATTAACTTTAAGGTTTTTGAGGGAGAAATTGTAGGATTAATTGGTTCGAATGGTGCGGGAAAAACTACTTTAATGAAGGCTTTAGTAGGTTTATCACAACCAGATAAGGGAGAAATAAAAATATTTGAAAAGAATAATAAGAAGTACCTAAAGGATAATTTGTCAAAAATCGGTGTAATGATTGAATCACCTGCATTTTATCCTCAATTAACTGGATGGAAAAACTTAAAGCAGCAGTTAAGGAGTTATAACAAAAAAGATACTGATTATCTGATGAATTTAATTGAAAAATTTTCGTTAAGTGACTCTATAGATAAAAAAGCAAAAAATTATTCACTAGGAATGAAACAAAAACTAGGTTTGTTGCAAGTAATGATTAAAGAACCTTCTTTGTTTATTCTTGATGAACCTACTAATGGATTAGATCCTCAAGGAGTAAGTGAAATAAGAAATGAATTGTTACATCTAGCTAATAACAAAAAAAGTACTATATTAATAGCGAGCCATTCTTTATCTGAATTGGAGCAAATTTGTGATCGGATTTATGCAATACACGAAGGAATGTTAATAGAAACAGAATTTATCTCAAAAAATGAGGATAATGCAGAAATCGAGTTGAAAATGAATGTTACTGATGCATTCCAAGCTAAAGAAATTCTAGAAATGTTTAGTGTTAACGTGATTAGCGAAAAAGAAATAATTATTAGTAAAATTATCGAAAAAGATATATCTACAATAATGCAAATTATCTTTAGTAATAAAATGACTATTTATGATATGAAAATATTAGAACACAGTTTAGAAAAAATGTACTTCGATATAACACAAGAAAAAAAGGGAGAAAAACAAGTTGAACATATTCATTAATGAGAATATTAAATTGTACTCAGATAAAATTACGTATGCATTTTTCGGATTAATAGTCATATTTGTTATATTTCTTGGGATGATTTTAAACTATGGAAGTACTTTTGAAGAAAAAAATTTAAATTGGAAACAAGATTTAACAGAATATAACCAAAATCTAAAAGAACAACTAAACCAAAATGTGATTACTAAGGAAACCTACGACAAGGAGGTTAAATTAAATAATTATAGAATTAAAAATGATATAGCTCCTGGATATAATAGCGATCTCTGGTCGTTTGTAAAAGATATTAGCGGTAAGCTCTCAATTGTAACTATATTCTCGATAATTATTGCTGCTAACATTGTTAATAAAGAATTTAAATATGGAACTATAAAAAACTTATTAACAAGTCCTATTTCTAAAAAACATATATTTTTAGCAAAGTATCTGACTGTTTTGTTATTTGCATTAATTATGTATATGTTCATGTTTTTAATTTCGTATATTGTAGGTGGCATGATATTTGGATTTACAAGTGATGTACCAAGATTTTTGTATATTAAAGATATGAAAGTTCAAGAACAAAGTATGATTTTTGTGACTATGGTACATTATGGTATCAATTTAATTAGTTTAATTGTTATGACAACAATTTCATTTATGTTCTCAATCGTTTTAAAGAATAGTGGCTTTGCTATCAGTGTGACAACAGTTCTTCTTTTGACAGGAACTTTGATCGAAAAGTTTACAAGTGGTCTACCATTGGCTAAAATGAATTTATTTGCTAACCTATATATGGATAAAATTTATTTTGGAGAATCAAGTACAATTCCAAGTCTTAGTTGGGCGTTTATAATAATATTATTGTACTTCAGTATGTTTGTAACACTATCATGGATCACTTTTACTAAGCGAATGAAAGAAATTTGATATGGTTATTTCTAAAATGACTACTTTTTTACAACGAAGAATTAAAGGGGGATAGATTCCGATTATTGTCGGGATCTATCCCCCTTTTTAGAGATATGAAAAAATTAAGCGCTAGTGGTGGTTTACCGAGGTTAGAGGAGTCACATAATAAGCCTATTCAGTAATTGGGAAATAGAGGTATAATCTTCAATTAATACAGAAACTTAGCATCAAAGATCATTTTTACGTTTAACATATACAGAACAAATTTCAAGTGCATTAAAAACTAAAATATTACCATCATCAACTGTTGTTCTAAATAAATTATTTGTATAGTTTTTAGACGATCTATTATGGATTAAGAATTCATCGATAACACCAAGGAATAAATCTACATCAGTGAAGTCATCAATTTTATATGTATCTCCACTATTTAGTTTTAAATAAATAACTCCAGGAATGGGCATTGTTACCTCCAAATTTTTTATTTCAAGTGTATCCTTATAAAGCTATTCTTTATACACTGATACATAGAATTATATATATTTTTTTTATATTACTACATTTTATGTAAATAAAAATAAGTAAGAACCACCATTATCATATGGAAATGGTGGTTCTTACTTTATTAGATAGGCGAAAGGAATGTAACATGACCTTTTTTTTGAAGCTCACTACTAAGATCGTCTAAATCAGACCATTCAATACATCCATCTGGAATAATGGCGTCATGATGAATTAATGCAGTGAGGACATCTCGTACTTTATTAAAAGCTGCTGGATTATCTTTTAACGTTAAAAATGCGTTATATGGTTTTTCCTTTTTTATTGCTTGTTCGAAATAAGCTTCTTCAAAGTTAGGGATAGATGCCAATAGTCTTACATGACTAGATTCAGAATGTTGATTTACTGCATCTAGTATACTCTTATTGATTGTCCAAGCCGGATTCTTTGTTAGATCTCCAGATTTTTTAGTTGAACTTGTGAAAGGATGGTCACTATCGTGAAGAACTGAGTACTTAGAGTTGAAGTGATTTAGAATTTTAACTAAAGAAACGATTGTAGCTTTTCCTCTAGCACGCACAATATGAACATCTTTAAAATTAGAAGGGTCTGAATCAACGATATACTTAAATGCTGTATATTCTGTATCGCCTTCAACTATAACGGTATGTCCACCGAAAAAGAATTCAGCAACATATGGATCAAATATATTTAATAATTTTAACTGTTCTTTATCAATAGCTGATAATTTAGCTTTTTCGGGTCTGAACAGAGTCGTACCTTGAATTCCGCCACTTTCGTTTCTAGATACTCTGACAATAGTAGTATTATCTCTAGATAAATCTATAAAGGCTGGTGAGTGAGTAGTAACCATCACTTGCCAATTTCTGTTTTCTGGTAGATCATAAAGGCTTTTGCAAGCTTCACGTACTGCATTAGGATGTAAGCATAGCTCAGGCTCATCCAGCAGTAGAATATTAGGTCTTTCAGTTTTTTTCTTTTTACTTAATTTAGTTTCATTTATAAAGCGTAATGCGGCCCATAATAATGTACGTCTAGCACCACTTCCTTGACGTGCAATTGTACTACGATGTCCATCTTGAGGACCCATCATAAGATCGGATTTAGGATCAAAGAAATTTATTGTATCCTCAATGTTTTCCAAAGGTTTTGCGTCAAAAGTGACTCTGTATCCAGGAAATACGTTGCCTATTATAGAAGAAAGTTCGTCTTCAGCATTTTGCAGTTCACTTTTAGTATCGTCGAGAATAGCTGCCTGCGTCTCTTTGATGTAAGATAGCATTTTATCGTAATCTGAATTATCATCTTTGGAGACTACACTTTTTACACGTTCATTTATTATTGAAGATAGTAACTGAGTTATTTCTTTTGATTGTTTTTCAGGGTCTTCAAATGCCTCGACTAAATGAGGCTGAGGTCTGTAAGAATTTGCTACGTTTGGTGCACCCCATGGTACATTATCAGACCAAGTATTTAGTGTTACGTCAAAGCCTCGTCTAACGGGTGCTCCTACTTCATGCCAAGTCCATTTTTCTTTAACTAATTTTTCATTAGACACTTTGTCTACATGAATCCATCTATCGCCAGGGCTATTATCATAAACGATTGTATGAATTTCGATTTCAGGAAGTCTTTCTGAATCTACCTTTTCATTAGGAAAATCTTTGATTGTTAACTTGCTAGCGTTAGATCCTTGAGACATAGCAAGTTCATATGCTTTTAAAATAGTACTTTTCCCTGCATTGTTTGAACCAACTAAAACTACAATATCATCTAATTCAATCTCCACAGGATCATTGCCAATACATCTGAAGTTTTTAATACTTAGTTTACTTAATCGCGGTTTAGGTACGTTTGGATCTTGAGAAACTAGACTCGATTCAATCTTAGTGGATTTTTTGGTCATATAAGTCACTCCTTGAAATAATTTGAATTACAAAAATAATTATACTACATTTTGGTAATAAGTATTTTGAGGAAAATTTTAATGTACTCTTTATATAAAACGGTCGTTTAATATAAAAAACCAATACATCGATAAATTTAGTATAATTAGCAGGAATTCTTTATATTTTCTCGTATATTAATCAATATCTATTTATGAAGAAGATTTAACGTTTAATATAAAAAACCCTCGAGACGGGATCATTGTTTGCTCGAGCAAACAAAAAAACAGGAGGTGTCTGGATGGCGAACATTGGATATGTCAGAGTATCGACCATCGAACAAAATTTAGAGTTACAACTTGATGCAGTCGAAGCAGTTGGTTGTGAAAAGATTTTTGAAGAAAAGAGGAGCTCAGTAAAAGAGCGCCCAGCGTTTGAAGCTTGTTTAAATTATTTACGTCCCGGAGATACACTAGTCGTTTGGAAGCTAGATCGGTTAGGTCGTCAAACTAAAAAGTTACTCGAGCTATCAGAGTGGTTAGAAGAAAACGGTGTAGGACTTAAAATACTTACTTTAGGTGTTGATACCAATACACCAGCTGGTAAACTGTATTTCACGATTATGGCAGGTCTCGCAGAAATGGAGAGGGAATTAACAATTGAGCGGACTAAAGCAGGATTAGCTGCAGCAAGAAGTAGGGGTAGAGTCGGTGGTAGAAAGCCGATTGATCAATCGGTCATTGATAAGGCTAACATGATGTTTGAAGCAGGAATGACTGTGAAGGATATTTGTAATGTCTTGCCACTGAAACCACCTACGTTCTATAAGTACCGCCAAAAAAAAGCTGAGGAAGTATGAGGTGTAATGATGCCTGGAGAAGTAATTGCAGTCATAAGTAATAAGGGTGGGGTATTGAAAACCTCTATGACAACAAACCTTGCTGGTCAACTCTCATTAATCGATAAGAAAGTCTTGATTGTTGATATGGACATACAATCAGATGTGGCCGTAACGTTTGGCCAAAACCCGGATCTGTTAGAAGAAGATGTAGAATTCTCTTTATACGATGCACTCATCAAAAATGCGGATCCTAAAAAGGCGTTAGTCAGTGTTGATAAGAACATCGACCTTTTAGTTACGAATGATGATATGCTCTCATTTGAGTTTGATGTGTTATTAGATGCAAGACAATTTCCTACACAAAAGCGATTTTCATTACTTAAAGAAGTGATTGAAAAAGTTAAGATGGATTACGATTATGTATTAATCGATACACCAACAAGTTTTGGGTTAATACAAGGGAATATTTTAGTGGCATGCCAGGACATGATTATTCCATTTCAACCTGAAAAGTATGCTATGAGATCATTACAGAAGACATTGAAGATAGTAAATGATTTTAAGAGTCAAATGAATCCTGAGTTACGTGTGCGAGCGATTGTCCCTACACTAGTAAATCAAAGAACACTTTTACATAGAGGGATTATGGAACTTCTACAGGACTATGCTATGAACTCGAAAATCAAGGTAACTAAAACGTTTATTCCGACAACAATTGAATTTGCATCTAGTGTTGGTTTTGATCAAAGACCATTGTCACTAGCAGCTCCTACTTCTAAAGGAGCAAAAATATACAGTGAATTATTAAAAGAATTGAAGCTTGGATAAGGAGACTATGAAATGAGTAATAAAGAAAGAAGACTAAAAGGTTTCGATGAAGTTGCTAAAGATCCTTTCAATAACGCTAGCAATAACAATAGTGAAAATGTGAACAATAGTGCCCTTAAAGAAATTCTGAACGCTAAAAGAAGTAATACAGTGTATACAGGTTTTTATATAGAAGAAGATTTATCAAAAGTTTTGAATAGTCTTCAACAAAGAGGTCAACGTGGTGTGAAATCTGCAACCGTAAATTTAGCTTTAAGAGAGTTATTTAAGAAAGAGGGGTATCTATGACAATTGATTTGTATGAAACAGAGCTCTTTTCTGAAAGATTAAACCCTACTTTTCACGATGTGTATATTTATGACGATATTTCAGAGAAAGCAAAAGTTCAAATTTATCATTCAGTACAAAAATTTGTACCATATCGACTTTTTGATACGAGAGCCATGTTTCAAGGGATTTTAAACGAGATAATTTTTAAATATGGTGTTATAGATGATTCGAATATCATCAATATGCCATTTAGAGAATTGTTCAAAGAAGCAAGATTATCTGAACCTGAAAGTAAGGTTTTTTTCTTGTTGATTAAAGCTTCAAAATCAGAATACTTAGTAACGCTCGATCTTATTGAATTAATCTCTAGATATATTTCTCGATTTTTCTCTAAAAGAGAATCTGATAATATCAACAACGCATTCAATAAGGTATTTCGAAATAATGGTATCGGATATGAACTTATTAATGGAGTGTTAATTTCTAAGGACAACGAATTAATGCATGCTGAAATCGTGAAGCCGTCTTTGCAATATCTGTCTCAAGTTGAATATGAAGGAGCAAATGAAGAACTATTACAAGCCTTTTCAGATTTTAAGGAAAGTCAATTTAAAAATGCAATTATCAATGCAAATAAAGCATTTGAAAGTACTTTGAAGATTATTATCGGAAAGAATAAATGGCAGCCTATAAAATTCATTCCGATATCCAAAAGAAAGCCTGATGTAGAACCTCGAAAAGTCGATTTACAAAAAGCAGTTGCTTCTGACTTAATCGAAACATTGACTCGAAATATTGCCGTTGAGTCGTACCAAAAAAATGCTTTGATTGGTCTTTCAAATTCTCTTCAATCTTTAGCAAGTTTAAGAAATACGGTTGGACATGGGCAGGGATCAGTTATTAGTGAAGTTGATATAAGGCGTTGCGAGTTTGCAATTCATACTGCAGCAACAAATATACTATTTCTTATTAGAACGTATGGATAAAAAAGGAGAGGCGTAGACCTTTCCTTTTTTTATTTAATATATAGCTAGCACTAATGCTATTGCTAAT
>NZ_CP082334.1 GCF_019890935.1 Exiguobacterium acetylicum | reverse complement strand
TTTATACGGACTCATATAAGACTGGATAAAATGTTCTCCAAAATCTCTTCTGATCGTAAATGTCGAATTATGTCGTAAAACGACCATTTTTCAAATTCAGACGTTATTTACCGTACTGAAACGGCACTTTTTCTTATTTTTTTTAGCATTTTTGTCGGATTTGACCGTACTGAAACAACACTTTATGTATTTAGGTCGCCGATCACCGTACCAAAACAACAGTTTTGTGATTTTGGTCGTTGTTTTCCGTACCAGAATGACACTTCTGCACTTTATAACACTTTTTAAAAATTATTTTAAAGCGGTTATCTGATCCATTTGGTCGTCATATACCGTACTCAAACGACACTTTTGGACATTTTAGTCGCTTTATCCCGTACTGAAATGACACTTTTAATCATTTGGTCGTTATGTACCGTACCAGAATGACATATTGCATCGCTATATGTATGAATTTACTCAAGAAAAACCTCTAGAAAGCGCATCATATAAGGATTCCAGAGATTCTGGTCGTTTTTGACCGTACTGAAATAACATCTTTTTTGTACCTGAAAACGGCTTCATATCAACGTTTGTAGCACATTGGTCGTTTTTGACCGTACCGAAACCGCGTTTTGACAGTTCCTTTTCTGAACAGGATACTAGTACTAATAGTTCAGAGTAGGGGAGGTGTAGGTATGTCATTTCAACATGAAAATCGTCACGTATTGGTCGCTAATAAATTACTGATCGCGATGAGCGGCTTAACACGTTGGACAAAACGTCAAGACAGTTTCTTATATGAACAGCATCACTATAACATTCCAGGACCTTTTTTGGCATTGAAATGGACAAAATCTCGTATTCGTCATTTGTTGACGCTTTTATCGCATTGCGATGATCAAGGCGTTCTCTCATTGATGGAAAGTGAAGCATTGGCTCACTATGCGCGTACTTCCGTTCGATCGTTACACAATAACCTACGCCTTTTTGAATCAGTTGGACTTATTCGCTACTCGATTCATTTCTCTGGAGTCGTCACCATTGAACTCGTAGATTATCTCGAAAACTACCGTGATCTCTTTGAAGAAGGTGGTACGTATAAATCGAAGACCGGTTATACGTCTCTTTGGTGTGGGATGGTGCGCCAACTGATGGATATTGAGCATGTAAATATCCTTCGCGTCGCTTTACGTGCTCTTGTACAAGTAGAGCGGGACGTGAATGTCCAATCGCAGGAGAAAGCGACTTTAACCTATGATGAAGTACGTGGATTCTTACCGCGTTACTGTGGACACCGTTTGGCTGTAAAAGGGATGCTCGATCAACTATCTCAATTCTTTAATGTACATTTGGTTGAGAACACGAAAGACTTCTTATCAGCAGTCAAAGAGAACGTTTCACTTAAGAAGCGCATACATACCGTAACACGTCCTTTAATGTTTCACGTGAAACTCGAAGACCAGATCAATAGTAAGCGAATCCGAGAAGCTGAACGGGCGAGTACGTTGATCAGCTGGTTCGATCTCCGAGAAGTCGCTCGTGACTACATAGATTTTGATGCACTAGAAGTTCCGCAAACATCGCTGCAGTCGTTGAGTGATACGTACGGATTTGCTGCCTGTGATGCAGTCATTCGTTCAATTCGAAACGATTTCTACCAATACGGGGACCGTCTTGAAGATGCAGAACTCTATCGTCTATTCTTTGAATCACCAATTCTCTATCTAAATGAACGACTCCGAGTCGTATCGGAAAAATTGGCCATTGCATGATGGTCTATTTGTCATGCTTTTTTTTGAAAATAGTCGTGAAAAGACAACAAAACCGCGCCATTTTAAGTCTTTTTGATCGAATGCATCGTCATGCTACTCATTTTATTGATCGATTCAAGGACATTTTAAATATGCCATACGATTTAGGAAAAAAAACAAATTCTGTTGTTAAAAAAACAGCTTGTTACGTTGCTTATTCAATAGTTTCTGAACGAAATCATTAAATGGAATCATAAAAAACAGTGCTTCTTGAATTTCTACAAATTGTGATGTTTGTTTCTCGAATTGCAAAATGTCTTGTTTTTGTTGGTACTACACGCTCGAGGAGGTGAAGCGTTTTTCTAATTCTTATTAATTCTTTATTAATCTTTTTTAATCTCTTCCAATGTATTGAATCATAATAATCTGGTAGATCACGTATTATCATGATGAGAAATAACTTCAAGATCTCAGATACGAATTAAAAGTGTAAACAAAAATGCATAAGTAAAATCTAAAATAAATTGTAAACATTTCGACGTCGAAATGTTTACAATTTATTTTTTTGTATACGTATTATTTTCTTTTTAATGTCTTTTGATTAATGAAAATTATTGAAAACAAAACAACCGTATGCCATGATAAATAAAGAAAGGGGAGAGATGATGAATATTATGACGTTTTACATATCAAAAGGAGGATCCGGAAAAACAACTTGTTCGCTCAATATGGGTCATGCCCTTGGAGAGCTCGGATATCGAACTCTTCTCATCGACTTAGATCCCCAAGGATCGTTAAGTAAGTTGATGCTGAAAGAGTCGGATACGATTCAATACATGACACTGTACGACGTCCAATCTAAAGGATTAGCAATAGAAGAGATCTTATTTGATGATGAAAAACATAATATCAGTCTTCTTCCCTCCAATGAACGAAATGCACGCTTAATCAATTTAATATCTGAACAAGATAAGATTTTTCTATTAAAGGACTTATTAGCACCTCTTGCCGATGAGTTTGATTGGATTATTCTGGATTCAGTCCCTTCGATCAACGAACTATCAAAAGTCGTCTTGTCGTGCGCAGACCATGTGGTCATTCCATTTATGCCGAAAAAGCTCGTATTTGATCAGTTAGGAAGTACGGTTCGAACGATTCGACAAGTGAAGAAGTATTATAACGCTTCACTTGAGCTAACAGGCATTATGCCAGTAGCACTCGATCTTGGTTTAAAAGGGGATCGCGAATATGCAGAAGCGATGGAGCAATTAGCAACAGCTGAACAATTACATGTGCTCCCCTCTGTACGACGTGCTGCTTTTATTGAGAAGGCAGCAGATAGCGGAAAGAGTGTTTTACAGTACAAGTCGAAAGAAGGCTTGGAGCTGGCACAACCGTTTCGTGAGCTAGCACTCTTGATGACGGGAGGTCCGAAACATGAAAGCGCGGAATAAACAGATTCATAAAGTAAGACCACAAGACCAACATCCTTATCGGAATGGATTGACTGATCTGAGCTCCGTCGTGCAGAAGTTACCCGTCTCTCGTGATTTAGAGAACCTTGCTGTCGAAATTAAAGAGTTAGCTAAGATTCAGACGATCTCCGTTTTCGAGATTGGTAAGCGCTTATCGATTGCTAAATCTGAAATGCATGATCAACAAGAATGGCGTTCGTTTTTAGAAGTGGTCAACATGTCAACTTCACTCGCTTCCCGATATGTTAAGGCGTTTGACACACTAGAACCATTTGAAAAACAACTCCAAACCTTACCGGCATCCAAAGTGTTTGAATTGATGTACGTCGATGATCCAGAAGACGTTGTACTAAACGGACTTCCGATAGAAGAGGGAAGAAAGTCGCTCGAACAAGCAACCGTCCGAGAAATCCGTGCTGCTCGATCAACGATACCTAAAGTAAAAGTCAAATCGTTTCAACAACCGGAAGTGACATCGACTGTTCTTTCTACACGAGTCCCGACAGAAACCTCAGAACAGATTCATGTGCTTGCTCGTGCTAAAGGACTCAGCATTAGTGAATACATTTCAAAGATGATTGAAGAGACGATTCAGCGGGACATTATTGAAGATCAGAGTGAGATCGTGGAAGGAGAGAAGGAACAGTGAAAAAAATTGCCTTATATAATCGAAAGGGTGGCGTCGGAAAATCGACAACCACGATTAATCTAGCCCACGCGTATGCTCGACAAGGATTGCGCGTCCTCGTCATTGATGCAGATGACCAAGCATCAACGACGAATGGACTAGGCTTAACGGATGATTACGATGGAAAAGTACTCCTTGATTGTCTGATTGAAGAATACGATCCATTGTACGCGCCGATTGAACAAGTGATTGTTACCTGTGATTATGAATTAGGAACGATTCACCTAGTACCAACGCGTCGCTCTGCTTCTCCTACCGGACTGACGAGTCAAATGGGGTACGAATACCGCTTGATTGAAGAATTAGCGCGACTCGACGACTTATTTGATATTTGTTTAATTGATTGCCCGGGATCAACGTCCGCTTTAAACCCATATGCGCGTTGTGCTCTTGTTGCGCAGGACCGGATCGTCATGCCGGTACAGATGCAGAAGTTCTCGATGGATGCTGTCTATACAGCTCCGGAAGAGTTAGAAGAAATGAGACACGGATACAAGGAAGATATTCATATTTCAGCATTTATTCCCACAATGGTGAATGCGCGCTCTAAAGGGGATATGACGACTGTGGACGAGTTGAAGGAGTTAGGGGAAGAAGTTGGAATCCCTGTACTAACGACAATCCCATACATCGTAAAGATTCAATCCTTACAACGAGAAGCACGTCCGGTCCTTGACCATAAGAGTCCAGCGACAGATGCTTACTTACAGCTAGCAGAGGAGGTACTTGCCCTATGAGCAGTCGACGTAAAAAAGGACAAGCAACGTTCAAAAGCTTTCAAAGCACAGTAGCTGAAAAACCTGTTCAAGAAGAGAGCACAGAAGCGTTACGAGAAGAGCAAGTCGAAGCGGTGAAGAAGTTTGCTGCGCCTGCGATGTCAAATCCGTATCAGTCGCTTCCAGCTGTCGGCTTATCACGTGTGTTATCAAAACGACTTCCGGAAGACATGGAAGGTATTATTCAATATTACAATCACATTGATACAATCCAAGCAACAAGTTTTGTTGAGAAGTGTCGTATATTGGCACACGCAAATGAAGTGTTCCGTGATGCTGACACTAAAGAAGCATTTCAGCAGGAACAAGGAAGTTGGAAATCATTTTTAAATCGAATTGGAATGTCTCATCCTCAAGTCAATCGGTTCATTTCATTCTGGAATGTATTTGGACCAACGATCTTAGACAAGGCGATTCAACAAGACTTTAGTGCTTCTAAATTAGCTGAATTATTAACATGGCCAGAGGATCCAAAAGTCGCCTTACTTGAAGAGAGAAAGTATAAGATAAAAGATGGTGAATTCACGGTCTACGAAATGACACGTGAGCAATTACGTGAAGTTAAAAAATTGCTAAATGAGCGGAAAGAACAAAATGTAATTGATGCAGCTCCTGTACAGTTAAATCCAGCACGCGTCCATGTTGATTTCTCTGATAAAAATGATCCATTGTACCAAACGCTGAAAAAGCGAGCACAAGATCAGGGAATGAAACCCGATCAGATTATTCGAGCAGCATTAGAACAGTACTTACTCACATAAATAGACTAAAAGACCGTTCTACATCACAGTAGAACGGTCTTTTGATGATTTCAGCTTAATCGATTAATCTCGATAGAGGTCTGTGAACGCTCTCGTAAAACAGCTAGCTCAATTTGTTTGTGAAGACGACGTTCGAATGATTCTTGATAACGCTGAACAATTGTCAACGCCAATGACAGTTTTGGATTTTCTTCTTCTAACTGCTGGGAACGCTCAGTATTTGTTTTTTGAATGGAAAACTGTTTAATTAAAAATACATTACCATAAATAATGAAAAATAAAAAAATAAATATTTTTGAATGTTAAAATAATAATTGTTTAGTAAAAAAATAGGGGGTTACTGATTTGGAAGGTCAATCAATTTCAATTCAACAAATGAAAGATATAGCTAAAAATCTAGAAAAACGTGAATGTGAGCTTTTATATGTTTCTGAGCTTGATCAATTAGTTATAATTGTAAGAGAAGATAACAATAAAGTTTTTGAATTAAAAAATGTAGAAAAGCCCGCATTAAGTTTTACCTACTCAGATGCAGTTCATGCATTTGTAATTGAAATTCATTTTTCATTGAATGATTTAAACAATGATGATAAAAAAATACTTATTCCTTTACCAGTTACTCCTGAATCAAAAAAATATCTGGAAAAAGTAGCATATTCGTCAAATTCAATTCAAATAACGGTAGTTGATAATAATATCGATAAAATTTCTAGTCGACATTACTTTAATAATGCGTTATTAAAAGACATAGTAGCCCGAGAATTGAAAAAATTAGAAGAGATCAATAATTCTAATATTAAATAATTTTGATCTAGTATAAAAAGTGTACTGCTTGAAAGAGATGATTCCTGTACAATACAGGAATCATCTCAGATTGGAGACAAACCCTCATTTCAAACACGAAATGAGGGTTTGTTATATGTAAAAGCTACCAAAACATTATTAAAACACATATTCTTAGAGGAGTACTAAGATCAATGTATACCATGCTTATCTTTCGTCTCGGTGACGACAGTGAAGGGCGCTTGAAATATTCTGTGACGATTTGAAGAAGCAGAAAAACTAAACTACACCAGTTGACGATAATATGACAAGTATAGACATAGACATACGAATGCGAAAGATTACTACGTGAATAGGAAACGTAATAGCCTTTCTGTAGATTTGTCATACGTTCCTTATTTTAGAGTCTATTTGCTCTCTCTGAATGGTAGACGTATTTCTTTTCGAACCGAAAAATGTATCATATTTTTTATTCAGTTCACAGTTCAATACCTAAAAACAACGACAAGCTACATTGGTTTCAATATATTAAGTGTTCGTCTCATGGAAGAACACTTAATATATTGAAGAAACATTATTTTGATTAGCATGACAGGGTCTAAGCCTGATCTACTTATATTTTCTCTTTATAGCAGCGTAATTGAAATCGATATCAATAGTTATATCGATTTTTAAGACAAGCTAGACCTGCGGGAGCAATTGTTTAAATGCTATTATCATAGTGGTATTTCTCTTAACAGTTATAGGTATTTCATTTTCTTCATATCTACTTATTATACCTACCAGAAGGAGGTGAGAAGAACGCGAAATCTATCTCATAACAAGAATAATAATTTCAGAAAATCTGATTAATCTAATTCAGAATTAATTGATATACCATTTTGATGAATAGACTTCAATAATGCAAATCTTAAAATTCTCTCAAGTCCTAAAAATGTGGGTGCACTTCTAAGAGTTCTTACTAAATTACTATTATCACGAGTTTGTGTTGGGAGATAAAAAATTTTTTCGTTAAACCAACACGACTCTGGCGTTATGAAGGAACCGAATTTTTCTCCTGTGTGGACATACTTACTTCTTAAATCATATGCTGACTTAAGAGTTATCTCAATGTTTGCCGGAGTTAGATTTAAATTTACAGGTGGTCTCTCTCGTCCAAATTCTGTGTTATCAAAAAAATTCGTGTTTAGCAAATTTACTAAACCATAAGTAAATTTCCTTTTTACTTGATAAAGTCTGCTTTTTAAATTCCTTACAATACTATCTCCGTTTTCTAGTGTAGAAATTTGTCTAAACATATCCAGTAAATTTTGATCATAGAGTGCTTCTTCATCATATTGTTCAGAATCTAAATTTGTTAAAATTTCTCCGCATGTTATTAAATCTAAAAATGCAAGTTCTTTTTCAGTTTTAAAAATATTCAAAGACCTACTATAAAACATTAAGGCTGCTGAAATTAATTGTTTAAACTTCAAAAAATTTGGATTTTGGTTTTCGGAGTGAAAAATTGGTGCAATTAATTCAAACTGACTCAAGTTCAATGGGATATTCAAGTCTATTCTTTGATTATGATTATATTGAGGATATGCATAATAAGGATTGGGTGAATTTTCAATATTGGGTAAACGGTAAGCACCGTTAGACTCTAGTAATCCATGGAATTTAAATTCTTTTCCATACAATACCGATAACAAAGAACAAATAAAATCTCCTTCTACAGCTAAATTCGGTAGAACTAAACCACCATCATGTTCACGTATTAAAGAAACCACTATAAATGTTCGATTGTTGGGATGCTCCTGAAAATTGTGTAAACCAACAGAATCTCCAAATGGAAAACATAAATCTAAACAAATGAGCTCCGATCGAAATTGACCTGTAAAAAGAGCAGATGAAGAAATTAGTATTTTATGAACATTATCATTCAGCATCAAACTATTCAATTCTTTGACCTCCAAAATGACAGTATAAAACTATACTTGATAAATAATTACTTTGTACTTGTACGCTCTCTTAAAACAGCTAGCTCAACTTGTTCATGAAGGTGACGTTCAAACGATTCTTGATCTCGTTGAGCAATAGTTAAATCTAATAACAACTTTTGATTCTCTTTTTCTAAGCGCTCGGAACGCTCGGTACGTACTTTGAGTTCATCGATTCGATCAGTTAATGCTTTGTTTTGGCGATACAATTGATCTCGTTCTTCTTTAAGTTTTGTAAGATTCCCTTCTAAGTGGAACACATCTCGTTTTAATAATGTGATTTCTTCCTTTTTAGATACTTCTCGTTTTTCATGTTGTTCTCTTAACTGAAACAATTCATTTTCTGTCTGTTCCAATTTTATTTTCATTTCATCAAGTTCTTGCTGATGGATAGAGACTTTTTCTATGTACTCTGCTTCTAAATCCTCCTTAGTTTGTAGCACCTCTGACTCTAACTTAGTGACTGTATCTAGATGACGAGATTGAATGCGTTGATTTTCATGTTGGAGCGTCTCAAGGCGTGCAGCACGTTCTTGAAAGAGAAGAGTGATTTGTTTAAGTGATGCTTCTAATACAGCATCCTCTTCACTGAGTTTAGGATCAATTTCCTTTTGTTCAGCAAGCACAATAAACTCTTCGAATAATTGATTTGTAGTGATTTGACGTCCTTTAAGCATTTCGCCAATTTTTTCAGTAACTTCCTCAGAAAGACGAAACGATTTATTTTTCATTTCATTAGATGACATATGTAGACCTCTCAATTCAAAAATATTTATTATCATTATAGCATGATGAATTATTTAATATTTAATGCTCGAAATTAGCAATCCTAGAGGATTCTATAGGATAAGTCAATATATTAAGTATGCTATTAACTTTATCAAAAAATCCTCATTTTTGAGATAGAATATAAATTGGACATATTTTTCATGATAAGTGACACTAAATTTCATAGTTTTAGTTCATAATCTTTTGTTGAAGATTACTATATTTCCAAATTGAAGTGGATTAGAGTTCTAAAAAAAAGAAAAACTATTCTTTATAAGTATCTTGTTCGTTGTTTTATATTTTAATATTCATGAAATTAATGCTAGTGAAACTTCTAATGGAGTACAGGTAAGTTGCATTATAAATTCGGATGTAACATGAACTATAGAAGGATCCCTAGTAGGAATGTTCATATTGTTGGCAAACTCAATGTAACGCCTGGAACTGTAATTTTAGGGGATTCACGCTCTCTAGCTGTTTTTGATGAAATAAGTGTGGAAGGGTATAGTTGCAATCTAAATCTTGATGTTATTGAGTAAGTAAATAAAAACATTATCACATTCTGTGTTGTTAAATCAGATAGGTATATTTTTATTTGGATTGATCAGGCAGGTGTGAACAATATATTTTCTAATGTTGCGTAGCCAGAAATTAAATTTACGATTGAAGTAGATCGGTTTTGCGCTCTATAAGTACGATCAATTGAAAAAAATCACGGCTTATTATCAGGACAGAAAAGCTACTGTTAAACGTCAAGGTGAGGTGTGTGATCTTCAAAATAAAAAAAGAAATTAGAGTGAAAGTCAAAAATTTTACATGAAATTATATAAAAGAAAAATTAATACATATTGGGATCTTAAAGTAAATTTTAATAGTATCTCAAGACTTTCGAGAAAATATGACGATATAAAGGAAGAGTATAAACTCTATAAAGACAAAGGTATAAAATTAGAATCTATATTTAACACTTCCTATAGCGAAAGTAACGTTATTCAAGTGGAGATAAGAGATATTATTTTAAGTTTGTTGCCTATATTTGCCGAAAAAGAGAGGGAAAATATCAAAATTAGATAAGCTGAAGGTATCACGATTGTAAAAACAAATAGAAGGATCAAAGTACGAAAAATCAAATTAATTGAAGGTGATAAAGAAGAACAAAGATTGAAAACGATAAATGAAGTATATTAACAAGGTATGTTTATTAAAGATATTCGAGTTACTTTTAAAGTAGTTACAAGTACAATCTGCAAATTATTGTAACTTGAAAGTGTCAAGAAATAAACATTTAAAAAAATTGATACGTTTCCAAAAGCAAGGTTATTTTTATGTATTAGAGGGCATATTCTCACCAATAAAAGTATGAGTATCAGTGAGAATTATAGTAGCATTAGTAATACTGCAAAAACTTTTAAAAACTACTTTACTTTCATAGATGAATTCCCAATTATTTAAATAAAATTTTTAGTATAATAGAACTGTATTATACTGTATAAATAAGGATTTGGAAGGGTGCTTGGGTGTGAGTGTTGCTATTCATAATGAATTAGATAACAAAATAAATAAATTAAAGCAGTTGCTCAGAAATATAGATTCCGAGAATCTTATTGGGATGGTTGCAAGTGAATTTGGCATTACAACAGATGTAAATGAGAGTATTTTTGAAAAGACGCAATTAAATTCACCTTTCAAGCAATATTTATATCTAATTGGCTTATTACTATCAACAGAAGATATAAGTGTATCGATAACAAAAGAACCACCAATGAAAGAAATAAAAAAACTGCTTAACGAAATTACAGACTTATATGCAGGAATCTTTTTCTCCACTGAAGGTCAGGATGTTGAAGAGAGTTGGTTAGAAGCAAGAAAAATAGCTATGCCTGTATTTTTGCACTATTTTAATACTAATTCTTTAATATATGAAGAACAACTTGTTGAAAGAATAAGGGAATGGTTTATTCCTTTCGATAAGTATATTGAAGAACAAATGGGAATAAGAGTTGAAGAACTTTTAAAAATCTTCAATTTTATAAAAAATAATCTTCAAAAAAGATTAAAAAAATTACAATTATTAACTTTCAAAGTAAGAAAAGAACAGCAACATTTTTTTGAATACATGGAAAAGAAGAATATTTCTTTGGAACGAGCTAACAATGAACTTAAGTTGCCCAATGCAATCAAGTTCGTTGAAGAATTACAGTTTACTCATCAGGTTGAGATAAAAGATTTAGTTAATGAATTTGGAGAAGATGTAGCAAGAAATTTTGTTAGTAGATTTACTATGATAAGAGAAGAAAATAAATTCTTTTATTACACAGAACAAAATCCTTTTGAAGCCTCCCCAATCTGGAGGAAATCTGACGAGTTATTATTTGTTCCAATGTATAAGCAGATCATCCATGCGATTCAAATACAGCTTACTTCATTGTTAGAAAAGAGCGAACAACATAGAGAGAAATATTATAAAAATAGAGATGCTCAAGCAGAAGATAAGGCATTAAAAATATTTAAAAGACTATTTAAAGAAAAAGCTACCTACTACACTTCTGTTTTTGAAAATGACAAATCACAGAATGAACATGACTTACTTATAAAGCAAGACAATGCAATTTTTATAGTAGAAGTTAAAGCTTCGAAAGTGAAAGAACCTTTTAGAGATCCTGACAAAGCTTACAAAAGAATAAAAAGAGATTTTAAAAGCGATGGAGGTATTCAAAAAGGATACAACCAAGCTTTAAATTTAAAAAATCTTATACTAAATAATGATGAAACCATATTATATGATTCAAAAGGAAAGGAATTAGTAAAATTAGAAAGAAATAGAATAGAAAAAATATTTTTAATTGTAATTACTGCCGAAGACTTAGGAATACTTTCTACAAACTTATCCTATTTACTTGAAAAGCCATTAGAAGAATCTTATCCGTGGGCTTGCAATTTATATGATTTAGAAACTGCTTTGGATGGAATAATCTATAAGCAAGGTTCTGAAGATACATTTATTCAATATTTAGAGGAAAGACAAGAGTATCACGAGTATATAGCAGCTACAGACGAACTGGAGATACTAGGGTTCTTTTTAAAAAAAGGCAGTCTTCGATCATTGTCATATAGTAAAGATGGAATGATCATGTTTGATCCAGAATCTTCATCGGTATTTGATGAAATTTATTTTGAAAAAAGAGGTATAACTAAAAAACGTCCGAATCGAGAAAGAAAACAAGAAGAGAAACGAAATGCCAATAAACTGTTAAGTAACAAGAAAAAGAAGCGTAAGCAATCAAAGTTTAGTAAAAGGAATAATAGAAAAAAATAAAGTAGTAATACATTGAACTGAGCCCTAGAGTTTGGACAGTTTAATAAAAGCGCCTTTAACGTTTTAAGCTACTATGAGATGGCTTCGGTATTGTACCGGAGTCATCTTTTGTAGTTTCCATTGTCTTCGTTCGCTATTGTAATAATCAATGTAAGCATCGACCATGGCACAGACCTCATCGAGGTCAGATGCTAATTTATAATCGACATAATCTTTCAAGTGCCTAAAGAACGATTCCATCGGGAAATTATCTAGGCAATTTCCTCTACGAGACATGGATTGAAGCATTTCCATCTCACGAATGCGTGTTTGATAAGAAGGATGTGTATAACGGAATCCTTGATCGGAATGTACCATGGCTTCCGGGTGTATATTCCCTTGAAGTCGTTCTGCGAGTTTATTCGCTGTATGAAGGACGAGTTCCATATGGAGGCTTGTAGATACATGATGTACCATAATTTCATGTGCAACGATATCCTTCACACAAAAGAGATAATCAGTTTGGTCAGATCCAATACGGAGATAAGTGATGTCTGTGACGAGTACCTTATCAGGCTCCTCCTGATCGAACCGACGGTTCAAGTGGTTTGGTACAGTCTTATGTTCATACGTCGCGATAGCGCTTTTACAGTAAACGTTCTGCCTACGGATTTTCGTCACGATTCCAAACTTCCTCATAATACGCAAAATACGTGTATGATTTATCAGCCCCCGAATAATATCAAGCATCTTCATGTAAAGAAAACGATAGCCGATTTTTCCCTTATGACGATCATGAACACGTTTCAGAAGGAGGTAGTCCGCATAGTCGCGTTCTTCACGAAGGGAAACACTATCTGTACGTGTGAGCCAGGCGTAATAATCACTGCGGCTCACTTCAGCGAGCATACATAGATCTGTCACGAACCGACTCGACGATTGTTTTCGTAAGACAATATGGATTGCCTGATAGCGTTCAGATGCCGTTAGTTTCGGTACTTCGCCTCTCTTTCGAGAGCTTCTAGCTTTCTTAGTAATTCATTTTCCGCTGTGAGATATTTGATTCGTGCTTCAGCTCTCGCAAGTCGTCGTTTGACGGAATCATCTTTTTTCGGTCGACCTCCAAGATTAGATTTTCCACGTCTCTCATTCAAGAGTCCTTCTTCTCCATAAATGCGATATGTCTTCCGCCACCGTTTCAACGCTTCTTTCGGCCCGATCATGTCCAGGTCAAAGCCGCTCTCCTCAAAAATTTGTATCAATCGCTTACTAGCTAAATTCTCACGTACAGCGTGAATCTTAAATTCTCCTTTGTATTGAATCGTACAATCTGATACAGAGGCTACGTGAAGATTCGCTTCAAGTTGTCTGATTTGATCTGGATTGAAGGTGCGTCTGTTCATGAATAGTTCTCCCGTCTAAATTGAATAGGTACAGTATATTGATATCTTTAAACACAAAAAACCCCGAATGGGGTCTTTTATCAAGTGTCCACCATTTAGGGTTCAGTTCATTGAAGGAGAAGGATTGTTGTATTCAACTATCTTTTAACTCAATTTTAACAGTTGTCGGTTTTGGAAAAGCATCATCTGATGCGTACATAACAAATACTTTTTGATCGATAGGAACTTGATACACTAGCTCGACTCGCGATTCATGTGGTGCATAGTACTGAAAACCGTTTTTCCAGGCTTTTTCGTTACGATTTACATAGTCGATTGGCTCGTATTCTTTGTTGTCTAGTGAAGTTAGTGTATAGCGATTTGGTCTATACGTGATAGCTCCGCCCATTTCATCTTCAGAATCTTTTAAAACGACAGGAACGGTAATATAACGATAACCAGTACGTTCTTTTAGTTTCAATTCTTTTGGAGTAGAAACTATAGGATCTACATGGAATGTATCGTATTGATGTTTGGGATCACCAGGATAAGTACGAGTGATACCTTTTTCCATAAGTGATTGAAGAATTTGATCATCACTCTTACCAGTAGTACCATCGCTTTTAATCGATTTATTTTTAAGATTCTTAATTTTTTCACCCTGCGTTTGTTTTTCTGGTGGAGCTGATATACTTTGAGAAGTTGTAGATTCGGTAGAAGCAAACAAGAACAGAGATGTTACTCCTACGGATAATGCAATTCCAACAGTCCCTAGAGCTATTTTAAATCTTTTTTCTGTAGCTTTGTGATTGATTACCACACTCCCTATCGCAGCATTCGGTGGTATACTCACTGCACGTTGTGCTGGAAGTAAAGCTCCGATTATACCTGTAGCCACTGGGATAAGGAGCATGCTAGATAAGAATCCAAGCTCATTAGTGGGGAATTGATTGTACACAAATCCAATCATTCCAAGCGCCACTATCAGTCCTAAAAGTCCTGCGAATAACCCCGTCATCATTCCTTCACTTAAAACAAGTAAACGGATTTGGAGATTACGCCAACCGGTTGCTTTGAGAACAGCAAGCTGGCTCTTTCGTTCATTAACATTTTGCCACATAATCTCTGTCGTTGTCAGAATGGCAATTAATAATGCAACACCCATAGCGACATAATGCATCGTTCCGACTTCAAGTGCAACGTATTCACCAAGCCAGGTCGCGTACAGTACGCCTTTTAGGCGGAAGGTGATGAAGAGGAAAAAGATGAACAGACTTGTTGGCAAGGCAATTGCAATTATTGAGAGGATAGTACGTTGCCAATAAGTCGCAAGTTGATTGATACTCATTCCAAGAACGCTACGCGCGCGAACGAAACGACGTCCTTTGGAAACTTCTCCCGAACGCATTGTTTCATAAGGTTTAATTCGTCTAATAAGATACATCGGTACAAGTGTTCCACCCCAATAGATAAGTAGACCGGCAAGACCGATTAGCACGATTCTGATTAAAGCAATCGGATTATCTGTTGTTAGCCAAAATGATCCAAGAATTGTCCAAGAAATCAAAGCGACAAGTGCTCCTAGTAAAGTTGCTTCTAAAAACAGTAATTTGGAAAGCTGTCGTGGTCGCCATCCTAGTGATAATAAAATTGCGAACTCTTTCTTTCGAGCATACAGTAGGATTATGTTCGAGCTGAAGACATAAACAAGTGCAACAGCAATCACACTTGCAATAATACCGCTCATGCCGACCTTTGCCTCTTGGAAAATTGCCATCGATGAGCCGAGTTTGATCCACGGTTGTTGAACCCAACCCAGGGCAGACTCATTTTTGAGACCTGGTAAATAAGTTAGCGCAAGTTGTGGAGAGGAACCAAGTGTTACATCTGTGATTAATCCAGTTTTGTCTTCGATTTCTTGCGCGACAGCTTGAATTTTTTTCTCACTTGCTGCATTCATTGTCTCGACACCTTTTACATTGACACGAATAGCTGAAATTGCTTTTTTACCACGAACTTTAAAAGCGGCATCAAGCGTTGTCAACATTGATGGTGGTTTGGTCAGAAAATCGTATGGATCATTTGTAGGTTTGACATCTCGAACTGGATTGACGGGACGTTCGTTTTTATCCATAACCCATTGTGCTTTAGCTGGAAAGTAGGTTTCCATTGGTAATTCTGTCAGTGGATCCTTTGACACATCAAGTTTTTTAGGGTTAAACACGCCGATGTAATTTAATCGGACCTTAGGCCAAGTATCACTATTTTGACCAAATAGACGAGCTTCTCGATACATGCTCCGTTTAGCAATCAATGAATCTTCTTTAACTTGTTTTGGTTGGACTTGATAGGTAAAAGGCCATCTGGAAGGATGAGGGCTTTTGACTGCTCGATAATCGATAGGAGAAGGTTTTAAAGCAATCCAAGTAAAGGGGAGAGCCGTACCATCACCATCCGAAGGTAATGTATCTTTCAAAATATCAGAAACTAACTTCTTTTGAACATCTTGAGTTGTGACAGTGTATTTCTTAGCATCTAAAGTTGAAAGACTTTTTAAATATTTTTCTCCTCCTTTTCCTTGTATTTCTTTAACGGTTGCGTTGATAGATTCATCTTTCAGAGGAAGATTTACTTTTTCATATGTATACGTACGCGTAGCATCAACGTATTCACGATTATTTAACAATATCGGGATTTCAGTTGTATTGTCTCCTACGTCATTAAGCGTATCTTCTTTAGTAAAATAGTGGCTATGGCTAGCTTTTTGAGTTGCCTTGTCTAAACCTACAAGTTTTGCTTCGGATTCCGGATCGATTCCCGCAATCATAACTTGGCTTCCGTATTCATAAAGCGGTTGTTTTCCAAGTTGCTGAGGAGATACACCTGCACTGCGACTATCCCCTGTCGGTTCCCATCCTGCAGCGAGGAAGAGAGAAGAACTAAAACTTTCTGTACGTAATCCTGTGTTTTGTGAATCTTTGATGGTTAATTTATAAATCCCAGGCTCATTGATAGTATGAGTTCCGACACTTGACATAGTCTGATTATATCCAATCATAGCGATAGGAGCTGCAACTTCAACATCTGTTATTTGTTTGATTATCTCATATTGCTTACGAGTGATCCCACCATCAAGCCCGCTCATATAGTTTGGTTCGAGTAAATTTAGGTTTTCTGTCAGACTCCTACTACCCTCAGGTCGAACTACAATATCGTATGATGATCCCCAACGTTTTTGTAGCTCGTCGACGACTGTCCCGTTATTAGCTTGTGTCGTACCTATTAGATAGCTGAGTCCGGTACTGACAATTAAAACCCCAACGAGAAGTAAGATAAAACGTTCTTTGTTTCTCCACCAAGAATTCCAAATAAACTTAAACATAAGCAGGAACCTCAGAAGCATCAACTACACGACCATCTTTCATCGTAATTATCCTGTTTGCACGAGTAGCGAGCTGGGAATCATGAGTGACGAAAAAGACCCCACAACTATTCTCACGATTTAGTTTAGTTAATAAGGTAAATATTACTTCGCCCGTCTCTGTATCAAGGTTACCAGTGGGTTCATCAGCAAGTAGCCACTTGGGATGATGTATAAGAGCACGTGCGACAGCGACGCGTTGTTGTTGTCCGCCTGATAGTTGAGACGGTAAAGAGTTTATCTTATCAGATAGACCAACGTCTTTTAACAACTCTAAAGCTCGTTTTTCTTTATCGTACTCAACTTTCCGTCCAAATAATGGTGAGAGTACATTTTCTAAAGCGGTCAAAGTAGGGATTAAATGAAATTGTTGAAAAATAAATCCAACATTTTCGAAACGAAAGTCTGATAATTGTCTGGAATTTAGTTTTGAAAGACTTTTACCATTAAATAATAGTTCGCCAGAAGTTGGTGTATCTAAAGTACCTAAAATGCTAAGTAAGGTAGACTTTCCGGAACCAGATGGTCCAATAATTGAGACAAATTCTCCTTCTTTAAATTTTAAGTCGATACTATTTAAAGCAACCATCTTACTTTCACCACTATCAAAAATTTTAGAAATATTCTTACATTCAAATGAGAATGACATTAAATTGACTCCTTCCAATTTTATGATATCCACTTGTTGTTAGTATTCTACAAAAAACAGAAAATTCATTTATTTTTAACGAAAAAATGAGACACCTATGCAGGTGTCTCTCAAGAATACTTACTAAAAAATGTATGTAAATACATATACTAATTAGCAAGGGCATGCCGAGACAACTTTACTACAGAAAGTGCCATCTCGTGAATCTGTAGTGCGGCGCCACAAAGCATTATCTTTAACTAAGCGATAACAAGTTGCATCGTATGCGCAATAAGTTGTTTTTTTATAAAAACCACTATCTCCACATGGAACATATTTCATTTTTCTCACCTCCTTTCAATGAAAAATACAAAAAATTAGGTTAGACAGCTTTATGTAATGCTGCAATAGGAGAGGGAGTTCTAAGTATTAATTGAAAATCAGAATTTATTTGCGCATATATAGGTAAGAATGGAGCTTCAAGTGATTTTCTAAGATCTTCATTTTCAGTTAAGTATATTGAAAACGAAGACTCATATAATTGACTAAAAGTTGAAGCAACTTCTAGTTGAGAACGTTCGAAAAAAATAATTAAATTATTTAAATCGAATCCACGTTCTTTATGTAAAGATATAAAATCCTCAAAGTTACCATTACAAAATGCACATGATTTATCTAAAAAAACAAAAAGAGAGCTTGGTTTGATAATGGAGTAAAGTTCAATTGATTTATTAGGGTCGTTGATAGGACTTACAATAAAATTTCCAACAACTAGATTTTTAGGATGTTCATCTTCTTCAGCTAAATGTAAATCACCAGATTCTTCCTCCATTATTTGTTTTGTCCAAAGTTTATAATTTTTCGACCATTTGATCAAAGTGAAAGTAGTATAAGCGACAAATGGTAAACAAACTACGACACCTACATAAAGAATTAATGTAAATAGAGACATTATTAAAATCCTTTCACAAAGTATTGTCTGAATATTTACTTTTTACAATTTTTATAATATTCTTAATTATGGTAGTAGTCAATAATAAAATAATATTTTTTCCAAGAAAGGGGTTATTTGTATTAAAAATTATTTTAAGTCAATCTATTTTAGTATCAAATTGGTTTGGATCCATAGTCGTTATTTGTCGTTATTACAATTATTAATAAAGTTACTATTAGGAATAGGGCCAGTTTTAAATATCTTCTGTACGGAAAGGCTATTTTCAAGCTTATTAACTTCTTTCAAAAATAACTCTACTTATGTTGATAGTTATTACTGGAGCGTAGGTTTAATCGCTGTTAATTTATCAATCTTTATTCTCAATAGTTTAAATTCAGTAGTACATCAAAAAATCATGTATACTTTTGAGCAAAATTTTAAAAGCGATCTTTTGAATAAATCTATCCATATTCCTTATCAACTATATGAATCTTCAGATTTCCAAAATAAATACATGAGAGCTACTCAATCTTCACATAGTATTCTTTCAACTTTTGAAGGACTTTTGTTAATGATTCAGTCATTGATATCATTAATCTCCGTGACGATTTATCTAGTTAATATACATATACTTTTTACATTAATTATCTTTATCATGATTCTTCCACTGATTTATATAGAATTAAAGTTTGGACGTAATCGATACGATTTAAGTGTAGATTTATCAGAAAATGCAAGAGAAATGGGCTATTTAGAAACTCTTTTAATAAATAAAACATATTTGAAAGAGATAAAAATGGGTAAGAAAGAAAGTTATATTATAGAATTGTGGAAAAAAGCATTTAAATTTAATGCAAAATCACATATTTCATTAGAAGTTAATCAAATGAAGTTTTTATTTGCAGCACAATTGATAGTAACGATGTCATTCATCTTTTCGACTACGTTAGTAATCAATATGATATCAAATAAAATACTTTCTATTGCTGCGATGACAGCTGTTATTCAAGCAATTCAAAATCTTCAGGGGATTATACCTTCTTTTGCTAATAATTTGGCTAATAGCTATCAATCTTCTTTGTCTGTTAAAGAATTCAAAGAATTTTCACCATTATTAAAAGATAAATCTGAATTAAAGTACAAAACTAATAAGATAGATACGATAGAGATCATTAATTTAAACTATTCTTATCCAGGTAGAGATAATACTGTACTGAATAATGTAAATCTCAGCATTCAAAAAGGAGATAAAATTGCAATAATGGGTAATAATGGTTCGGGGAAAACTACATTGATTAAGTGCTTAATTGGTCTTTACAATACTGAAAAATCAATAAAAATAAATGAGAAGTTTTTTTTAGAAGAAATTGATTTGAGCACATTTTGGGATAAAATAAGTATTCTGTTTCAAGATTTCAATCGTTACGAGTTCAATGTACTACAGAATATTGTAGTGGGAGAAAGTAATGAAATAACTAAACGACACCATCATTTATTAGAATTAGTTGGACTTAAAAAATTTATAGAAAAATTGCCGGATAAATATGATACTCAATTAGGAAATTTGTTTAATCACGGAACAGAGCTTTCTGGTGGACAATGGCAAAAATTAGCTTTAGTAAGAGTCCTTCAGAAAAAGAGTGATCTATTAATTTTAGACGAACCAACTTCTGCCATGGATGCAGAAAGTGAATATAATACTATTCGAAATGTTTTAAGTAATCTTGTCGATGAATCAATTATATATATTACTCATAGAGTAAATGTAGCAAAGTTAGCTGATCGAATAATATATATGAAAGATGGACACATTATTGAAGATGGACACCATGAAGAATTAGTAAGTCTTAATGGAGAGTACTCAAAGTTGTATCACGGGCAAGTCGAAAATTTAATTGGAGAAGGAGAAAGAATTGCTCATGTTTGAAACAATAATAAAGACAATAGGTTACGTGATAGCTTTTCTTATGTTGACATCAGGATACGATAAAATAAAGAATTTTTCTGTATCGAAATCAAAAATAGAAGCATACCAGATTATACCTAAAAAAATAATTAAAGTATTTTTGGTTTTAGGTATATCAATTGAAATTTTTATTGGTTTGAGCCTATTAACAAATTTCTTTAATTTATATGCTTTGATTTTATACATATCATTGATGATCATTTATAGCTTCGCAATATTTAAAAACATATTAAAAGGGAATGTTTTAATCTCATGTGGGTGTGGTGGGGTATTAGAGAGCGATTTTCTATCAAAGAAACACCTTTATAGAAACACTACATTAATAATACTAGGTGCTTTAAATTACTTTTATTCACAAGGTACTACCTTTACTGCTTATCAAATTCTCGTGATGTTGTTAATCGCTGTTAGTTTTATATTTATGTACGGAAGTCTTAAAGAATATCAAAGACAATTGAATACAATTAAAAAAATTAATAAACGATTAACAATTTAAATTTTAGGAGGGGAAATTTATGATTATTCAAACATTACTACTTTTAGTTTTACTTGTTACAATGGGGCTTACAGTATCTATGTATCACATGTTAAAGTATAATCGAAATTTCTTAAAGCAAATTCAAAGTATTAGAGGCACATTGCTTGAGATGATTGAGATTGGTGAAGAAGCACCATTGTTCAGAGTTTACGATGAATCAAAAAGAAAAGTAGTAGCTTCTAAAATTTTCAATGAAAAAAATACATTATTATTTTTTGCACACTCTCAATGTCCAGCTTGTAAAGTAGTATTACAACACATAAAAAAAGTAGAAGAAAATTACGATATTAATATTGTTGTCATTAATAGAGATACACAATTCAGTGATGATGAGATAAGAGCTTTGTTGCCGGAAAGAGTTTACTATATTAGAGAAAGTTTTATTGCTTCCAGTTATAGAGTTCAGACTACGCCGTCTGTTTTTTTAATTGAAAAAGGTAAAGTGAAAATGACAACAGTACTAAAAGATGTAAATACTTTGTATAATATTTTACTTGATGAAAATAGAAAAGTTGATGTTTCTATGTTAGAAACTGTATAACTGTTAGGGTATTTAATCAAAGATGGAATTATTGTTTAAGGTGTGCTGTTAGACAGTGAAAAATACGATTTCTTCATAATATTTGAACTCAGTTCTACAAAATAAGTCATATAATAAAAGTATGTGGACTTTATGATGGTACAGGGTGACTTCGATTTTTTTTCGGAGTCACCTTTTAAGATTTACTGACCATGCTCACATTTATAGTGATGAATGTAATGATAAATATGTCGTGAAGTTTCGAAAAAGTTAAATAGAATTTATTGCGTGTATTGCTCTTTATCTACTAAATTTTTATTACGATTGATAGATTGTAAGACAATTATCTCGAACTGATAGTAGTTAAATTATTCTCATCTCATGGTTATAACACTGATATTACAGATTTCTGTTGTCTAGATTTAGATTTCTAGGGGAAACCTACGAAATAGTGTTTGTACGTTGCCTTAGCAACTTGATGACAAGTATATCTTGTAGCAGATCAATCGTGTATTAGTGCATCAATCTGAAAAATGGATACGGTTAATTCCGAAGCATTTTTGATCAGAGATCCATGGTCAGTTCATAACAACTTAGATTACATAGGGATCATCGTAGATGTTATTCAGAAGTAGATTTCTTTTTTGGTTCGGGATAAAAGAATCTTAGTCTGATTAATCTCGGAGTGTTATTACACGTGTAATAGTTAACCCCTCAACACATCTTGTGTTGAGGGGTTAACTATTAGTAATAAAAATGTGTATTAGTGTAAAAACGAATTACAAAAAGCTGAGAAATCTTTTGTGGATCTTAGTTCACGTGGAAAATAAACATTAAATTTAGATGAAGTTAAAGAAGATAGTAATTTAAATTTTTGGGAAGTTGCAGATTCATGGTAATCAAATGCAGATAATGAACTGATAAACTTTAAAAAATAATTCAAACTATATTTATTGATAATGAAATAAGTAAATAAAAAACCTTGATGATATATCTCTATTCCATTATCTTCTTTCAAGTTATTAATTGCTTCGAAAGATTTTAAGTCACATTCCAAATGATCCAATATAGTCATAGAATTAATTACTTGTTTTTTTAAACGATTATTTGAGAATTTCAATTTATGAGTTTTTTCACAGAGGTAAGTTTCTATAAACATTGCAAATCCTTCGTGGAAATAAAGTGATAAATTATCATTGGATATTTGTACTAAAAATAAATGAGTCATTTCATGTAACAATACTTTCTTTAAAAAAATATCTCTGTGTTCTATATAATCTGGTACAAATATCTTGATTGATTCTTTTGATTCGTACCACCCGTAAGCAGAATGTTCAGGAATAGTAAAAGAAATTGAATCTAGAGAATTAAAAAGATAGATGTTGATATCTATTGAATTAAATTCAAATTTCAATGATTTCCTAAAAAAAATAATTATCTCTTCTAAAAAATCAGAAACTATTTTAGCTTCAAGGTTTAGGGAGCTGTTATAAAATATTTGTTTATTATTTTTGCTCTCTAAAGATTTATCTAAACTACTGTGAAATTTAATGAATAATCGATTTTTAAATATTTCAAGGTCATAGAATCCTACTAATTCTTTTTTCATCGTCTCATCAATTATAATAGATATTGTAACGCTCAATACCCGACGGTTATCCACATCTATTATATTAAATTTCGTGATTTTGTATTTAGTTTTATTTGTATCATTAGAGTTGGATATTGCAGTAAACCATCTGCATTGCTCAAGTAAAAAAAAGGTATTATCAGATCTATGTAATGCTAAGAATCCATTCAAATCACCAGACAAGATTGAATTTTTTAAAGCATTTAAAAAAATGTTTTCTAATTCTTTATTTTTATTCACTAAATAATTGTTTTGAAATGAGCTATTCATTAGATCCTAGCCTCCAAATTAAAGAAAGATCAATTATTATGAAGATAATAATTGATCTTATAAGTAATGTTAAAAATCTATTCTATGTTAAGCATATAAAAACTTTGCTTAACAGTAGCAGCTAATAAAAGTATCTCTACAGAGTGTACCATCTCGGGAATCTATCGTTTTTTTGAATTGAGATTTCTGTGAGAATGAAGGATATCCCACACATGAAGAGGTATATCTGCAATAGTAAGAACTTCTTAAAAATCCAGAGTCACCACAAGGTACATATTTCATAATAATCATTTCTCCTTTTTGAAATTAATTTTAGTTTTACTTTAAAAATGATTGGATACGTCGTACTGTTCTCAATTATTAAAAAGCTTTTACTGATAAAAATGGGTATTTTAGGGATTAATATATAAATCTTTATATATCCTTATCAATAGAATTCGTTGACTGTTAATAAATCACAACGCCGGATATATTTTTTCATACACCTCCTTTGTTTACTATTATATACAATTTTAATTTAATTACCCAATTTAATAATTAAATTTTCTGATTTTTAAAGTTTATATTTACCATGGTATTTAATGAATTTTCTATCACTACTGTCACTACTATATAAAATTTACTTCTAACCGATTTAAAAACAATCAATGGTGATTAATTCGTTTTTTATTAATTTGAGATATGCCTAAGATTGAAATGAAATCAAAAAGGTGTAATTGTATTGAATACTGATACAATATCGATAAATAGGGTGTTGCGAGTAGGAGAATTGTTTCTAACATTTTAATTTACTTAAAGAGAAACAATATTCTCATTGTTGTCATATTTTGCATTACACTTCGTATTTAAAATGAATAGTCATGGTTGGTTCTTGTCGATCGCTAAACCAGTCATTTTTTACTACTACACAAATTAAAGAATAGACTTCTTTTTATATTTTCTTATTTTTCTTTAAAATTGTAGTCTTAAAAGCCAAAACGGACAATTTTATGAGAAAGAGTATGCAAAGTAAAAAAATTAAAATAAGTAAAAAGTACACTTTTTCTCACATCTGAACTGAACCCCGAATGATAGACACTTGAAAAAAAGTGTATCATTCGGGGTTCAGTTCATTGTTAGTGACAGTTCCTTTTATCCAAAACAAGGTATACAAACGAAGTGAAATCCATGATGAGTGCGGAGGAAGTCGAGAACGTGGCATCAGTATGTCTGCTAAGTCTCCCATGGTCTTTATCTTTACGAGCGAAACAGGAAAAGAATTAAGAAAGCAACACTTCAAGAACTACGAGAGCTTGCGCTTAACGATACTTCGAACGGAATGAGACGATCCAGCAGAAAAAAGTACAAGTTCAGAAGTGATTTGATGCGATAGAATCTTATACGCACAAAAGAGCAGCTGGATTATGCGAGTCATGTGAAATGCCTGATCCGTTTCAAGCAAAGTCAGGTAATGCGTTAGATGTTCATCATTTGTTGCGGTTATCAGATGGTGGACCCGATCATCCTGAGCATGTTGCGGCTATTTGTCCTAATTGTCATGCTCGAATTTATAGAGGGGAAGATGGTAAAGAATTAAATCAACAATTAATTGCTAAGATAAGAGCAAAAGAAGAAGCGTATGTAAAAAGTGAACGTATTTTTTAAAAACTCAAAAAGATCTATCACAGATAAGAATGATAGATCTTTTTTTGTATTTAAGTCGATTTGTATTCAATCGGCATTTAGAAGGAAAAACATTATATTAATCACTTTTCAGTAATATTAAGCTTATCTACTTTTATAAATTTTCCAGACGTAATCAATGTAATTTGTTAGTTTTCCAAAACCACCGTATCTTAGCTTCTCGCGATATTCTGGATGCTTCTTAAGTAACTCATCTAGATACATGGATCTTAGGGAGTGATTGGTACACTCGTGAAATCCTTTATCTTCAAGAATTGATTTAGTGACTAAGTCAATTTCTGCCTTTCTCTCATCGTCATATTCTTTTTCCATTTTATTTAGTTCACTTTCGCTGTACCTATTGGATACTTCGTCTTTAATAAGTTTTAAGGCTGTCTCAGCGTCGTCGATTCCGTAAAAGTGATCATTCCATCCCGAGTAATACATTAAAACGCCATTATGAACGAAGTAAATATGGATTCCTGTAGGATCACGCCAGTTGAGATGTGCCACCTCGTCATTATGTTTCTGGATCTCCTTGTTAATCTCTTCATGGATTCGTTTCGGATATCTTGAATTATTTATTTTTGTAATAAGATGCCCCTCTAAATCGAAATAGGTATGCATTTGCATAACTAAAATTTCTCCGCTACTTTTGAGAGCCTTTTGAAACGATTTAAACGTCATGAACTTTATTCCTTTAACGAGTACACTAAAATCAATAATTGCATTTATGGCTGAGTTATTCTCGTCATTTATCCAATTTTCTAAATCTAGATAGCTAATATCATCATCTTCACGGTATTCAATCATTGCTCATTCTCCTTGATTATGTCTTCCGGAAATACAAGTAACTCATAATCGTTCCAGAAGTCAAATTGATTAATTAAATAATCGACATGCATTAGATTTTTGATTTGATTAAATTGTTTTGAAATTATTTTACCATATATTTCTAAAAATAGTGTGGTGAAGCAACTCAAATTATTACCTATGTACAATCCTAATGAGAAATAAATGCAAGCATGCGATTAAGATATAAGCATACTCACTTAGTCTTGTTTAAACATATTTCTAGTAAGGGAATGCGAGGAACGTTCTTTTTGTTGATATTATTTTCAAAAGTATAGTCTACTCATCCTTTATGTTAGTTAAAGAACTGTGTGTCACATCTAAAAGCATGGATCAGAGCGATGCCGCTCTGTCTGATAAAAAGGACCACAAGCCGTCCTGTTTCTGTACTCTAGCTCGCTCCTCGTCGGCGCAAGGGCCATCAAAAAAAGCCGCTACCGTTCCTCGTCTTCCTCCGCGTTTTGGCTCAAAGCAAGCTTTTCGCTCGCGGACTCCGGAAGCCTTCGTCCCGGTGCGCTGTCCGCTTTTTTTGATCTTTCCCTGCGGTCACCCTTGCCCCGTCTTGCGACGCTCGTTACGTTCCCGTCAACAGGACGGCACCGTGTCGGACTGCATCTCATTCGCGAAAGGAGCTTTTCCATGAAACTGACTACACTCGTCGAAATTACCCGTATCCGCCAAGAGGTGCGGGAACCGGACGTCGCCCTCGAGACGACGCACATCACATCACCCGAGGATGCCTTCCTTGTCGCTAAACGCTTCATCCAGGACGATGACCGTGAGGTGTTCCTCGTCATCCTACTAAACACGAAGAACCGAGTTATCGCCGTCCACCGGGCGCACGTCGGGAGCATCAACTCGAGCATCATCCACCCCCGTGAAATTTTCAAGTCCGCTATCCTCAACAATGCGATGTCGCTCATCGTCAGCCATCAGCATCCGAGCGGGGACCCGAAGCCGTCCCTTGAGGACATTGAGGTGACGGAACGCTTGATTGAGGTCGGACGCATCATTGGTATCAAATTGCTTGACCATATCGTCGTCGGGGCAGGAGACGATTACGTCAGTTTAAAAGCCCAAGGATTGCTTTAAATGTATCATTCAGCGTAGACAGGTGGGACACTCCCGTCCTGTCCGCGCGTAAAGCATGGACGAAAAACGGATCCGTTTTTCTTTGAAGGATGTACAAGCAAATACGGAATGGATTTGTACCAAATCCAAGTGAGGAAAGAAGCCCGCAGTGGACGAATCCACTGCGGGCCAGAGAGGCTTCGTATCGTTTTGTGTCGATTCGTGAGAGGTTCTGGTTGTGGAGGAAGTGGTCATAGAAGAAGTAGTAGAATTGCTGTCGGTGTACGTATGTCCATCTTTTATCTTTGAGTGGATCATCCTCTATACGTTTCGATTTAGTTTGTATGTGTTAGTAGAGACAAGAGAAGAGCTTTCGGGCTCATGCGTGAGGCTGTACGCTGCATCGCAGCAACATCCTCATCGCACCGCTGCCCTCCTGCCGGACCGATAACGAGAGCTACCAATCACTGGCGTGAGGCATCTCTACGTTCCTGTTCCTTGCGACACAGGGCACGGAGCGTAAGAAGACCAGAAAATAAATTTTTGATAAACACGGGATGAAGTAAAGAAGAAAGAGTCCCATTATGACATCCCGTTTTAGTCGATGCGAAGTGAAGAATAATAGATTCACGATTCATTTTTAGTCTACATCTGATCTACTTTTTTTATGCTTTATATTAGATTAGGAGTAGTAAGATAATTATTTCTACAGGCGATAATAACCAAAGGAGGGATACTTTGAAACGTATAGATGTAGCTTCAGCCCTGATCCCTGATGAGAATGGAAATATATTATTGGTGAAGAACGTCAAAGGTGACTCTTTTTACTGGAGTCCGCCAGGTGGGGCTGTGGAAGAAGGCGAGACGCTAGAACAGGCGGTCATTCGTGAAGTAAGAGAAGAGACAGGGTTTGAAAGTAAGGTCACCGGTATGCATTCTGTTAGAGAAGTCTTCTTCTCGGAGAAGGGACATCATGCATTAATCATTACCTTCTTCGTTCAAATCATTGGCGGACGAATCGATATCATGGATCCGGATAAGGAAGTCATAGATGTAAGATGGGTGGATTACCAAACCGCGAAAGAACTAATGCCTTCATTGGTTGAAATGTTAAGAATAAATGCCGACATGGTGAAGACTCCTGCATTCTATGAATTCGAGGGAGTACGTTGAGTATTGTTAGACATTGAGACAATTTTGAACAGATGGACAGTGAAGAAGTGATGTTATCATCTCGAATTATAGTCATTTTTTGAAGGATGTGTTGAAAACCAATTTGAATGCTTGATTAACTCCTTTATTGATTCAGATAACGTTTACGCTTATTTGAATCAACGCAGTTCGTACAGCTTTACTCCCGATTGTATGCTGTATTCAAGCAAACTAAGGAGGAGTGAGGCAATGAGTACAGTTTTGATGGATGAGGAATCTAAAAAATGGAACGACATGATGGAATGGTCGCAAAAGATGACAATACTCGATGCGCAGTTCGGTTTGTACGCGAAGTAGACGGTTGCATCGAGCATGTGACTTGGTTCGTCGATGTCGATGTTTTGCTCGCTTTCATTCAGCAACATTACTTGGAACAGGCCTGTTAAAGGTCTGTTTTTTTATATATTTCTCGTTAAAAGATACGACCTATCAAGAAAAAATGAATGGGTGGGAAAAATGTCCAACTTTCTCCTGATATTCACTGTATACTGAAGATAACTTACAAATCAGGAATGGAGCGATGAAAGATGAAAAGAAAATGGATAGGTGCGAGCTTAGCGCTCGCAAGTGTTGGATTACTCGTTGGACCACTACAAGGCGCAGAGGCAGCGACACCGAAAATCAAGGTCCACTATATCGATGTCGGTCAAGGCGACGCAATCTACATCAAGATGCCAAGCGGCGAGGATGTCGTCATCGACGGTGGAAACAAGGGGAAAGGTGATGCACTCGTCGCCTATCTAAAGAAACAGAAGGTCGGTGATATTGAGGTACTGATCTCGACGCATCCCGATGCCGATCACATCGGGGGACTTGATGAAGTCCTCGACTCGTTCAAGGTCAAGAGCGTCTACGCACCGAAGGTCAAGCACACGACGCAAGCCTATAAGGACTTCTTGTTGGCGGTCAAACGCGAGAAGCTGACGATCAAGACGGCAAAGGCTGGTGTCTCACTTCCTGTCAAAGGAGGCGTAAAGGCACAATTCGTCGGACCCGTCAAAGAATATGCGAAGAGTGATCTGAACAACTGGAGTGCGGTCCTACATGTCGCCTATAAGAAGAATACGTTCCTGTTCACGGGAGACGCGGAACTGAAGTCGGAACAGGACATGGTCGCGAAGAAGAAGACGCTACGTGCAGACGTTCTCAAGGTCGGGCATCATGGTGCGAAGACATCGACGAGCGCGACGTTCCTCAAGTACGTTAAACCGAAGTACGCCGTCATCAGTGTCGGGAAGAACGCGTATGGACACCCGACGAAGGAAGTCGTGACGAACTTGAAGCGTGCGAAGGCGACGATGCTGCGGACCGATAAGAGTGGCACAATTGTCTTCGAAGGGAACGGATCGTCCTACACGATCAAGAAATCGAAATGAAAAAGCGAAAAGGGATTATCGACCGAATTGAAGAGAAATGGGTCGTCGTCGAGTTCGATGACGGGATGCGTGACATCCTGATTTCCCGCTTCCCGATAACGGTCGAGTCAGGCGATGTCATCTGGATCGATGAATACGGTCATATCGAGAAGGATGAGCGAGAACGGCAGCGACTCTCGAACGAAATTGATGAGTTGATGGAAGAACTATGGGACGACTAGAACAATAGAAATGAGCTATAGTGGATTATTTAAAAGCAAAATAATTCGATTCTTTTATAAAGGTTTTCAAAAATAATAAAAAGAATAAATGTAGCTAGTGTTTACTGTATACATTTATTCTTTTTATATTTTATAAGTAGTCATCTAAATAATCAAAAGTTGATAAAATTATTTAAAAAATGTTTGAAAAATCTCCGAAAAACACTCTTTTAAGGAAGTTTGTAAAAAATTAGTACGATTGATTTCACCATAGTTTTTATAGAAATAATTAGGATGAGGTACATAGTCATCTTGCTTTTTTGTCTGAAATAAAATCAAATATAGAAAAGTCAAACTTACTTATAATTAGTGCTAGAAGTTCTAAAGCAGATAATCTACTTCTATTGTGTGAGGATGAAAACTTTCTTTAATTGGGATAAGCATTTGATTATAAGTTGGTATTTTAGGAAAAGCTTGCAATGATACTGAGAATATAAACATTTTTTTATATCCTCAAATTTCTCTGGGGCAACTTCAAGGATACGTTTACACGCGGTAGCTGCTTGATTTATGGGATCTATCGCATATTTTGCATGATCTCCTTTTTGTTCATGAGGATTTATTGCAAGCAATCGAGGAACAAGAGTGCTGTTTTTCTGTTTGTGAGGAAAAGTCTGATCTTTGGACACCAATGTGGCGTCATGAGGTGTATCGACGTGTATTGGATATTGTTGCAGTGCAATACAGAGCCTTTTAAGGGGGGAATAGTGTGGAGAAAACTAAACGATTTATAGCGAAACATTGGATAAACGCTGTATTGCTCTTGTTCGTGGGAACTGTTACGTGGTTCTCAATTCAATACGCAAAACAATATTCTGCTTCTGCCAAAACAACAAACGACATTAGGTCAATTTGGCAGCTTGCTATAACGGCAATTGCTGGATCTGTTGGTATTGGAACAATCATTAACTCAGCGAGATCAGCAAATACTGCAGCTGAATCGATGAGAGTGACCAAAGATAAAGAAAAAAGAGAACAGGCTTCACATCTTATTCCTTTGTCTGCAATTGAGTTATTCTCTTTAAATGCTCCATTCTATACTAAAAAATTTATTTATTTGATCAACCACTTAAAAGAAATTAAAGAAAAAAATATACCTGATCTCGAAAGAGACCCTTATGGAAGAGTAAATTCTGAGAAAGAAAGAGAATCATTTTTAAATTCAATTCGTGATCATGTTTACGAAAAAGCAGCTGATAGTTCTATAATTAGTCTAATCAATGTAGGGAAAGGGTCATGTGTAAACTTAGAGTACTCATTTAAGTTTCTTAATTTAAGTGATTTTAAAAATTATAGCCTTAAACCAGACTATAAGTTCTTGTATCAAAAAACTCATGAAGATTGTGAGCCCTTTGCTTACTCTATGGAGATAGATGAAAATCTTGATTTAATGTTTAACGATCTTTATATAGAACGATTTGTTGACGAGGTATATCCTGAATGGAGAGATGCAGGAAATGGGACGGATTTCAACTATATGATGCAGGAACAACATATAGTTGAATATATAAATATAATAAAGCCAACCGATGAATTATATATTAAAATTCCCAATGATTTTATGATGCTGTGCAAACACTACATGAACATGAGCTATTTTTTCAATAGAGTAGAAAATGGTGAGCTTATCAGTGGCGCAAAAAAAGAATATTTTGAACAGTGGAAAAAGGAAAAACATATCAAGCCGATCGGCTCACTAAAGATTAGTTTTTTTGAAGAAAGTTTAATTAGAACTGGTGAAATAAATCCTAATATGAGGAGAGAGTTAACATATCAAGTCTCCCTGAAAGATGTCGAAATAAAACGAGAAAATCATAGCCTTAGGTACTATTTAGAAGTAAATCTTTCTAAATCTGAAGCACAGAAAAAACGAGCCTACAATTAAGTAGACTCGTTTTTTAGAAGGGTTTAATAAGATATTTAAGAGGAGAGAAGCGTGTGAATAGAATTAAAAAAGCTAGTGTTCTATACTTTGTTATACCTATTTGTTTAATGATTATTATGTTTATTCTTTGGTACGGCTATCCATTCAAGAAGTTTACCGATCAAAATCTTAAAGTTTATCAACTTGCGCTTACTGCCTTTGCCGCTACTGTTGGTATTGGAACGGTAGTAAATTCATCGAAGTCTACAGAATTATCTAGAAAATCAATCAAGATGACTCAAGACAAAGAGTCTAGAGAACAATCTTCACACTTAGTCTCTAGTTCGCAAATAAACACTTTTAAAATGAGTCCGCCCATGTATAAAGAGGATCATGTTTATAGTCCAACTAAATATGTCGCCACAACACTGTATGATCTTATTTATTCTCACCACGACTCGCCTGAGTCTTATAACGAATCAAAAAAGGAATTTAAAAAATCTTTAATTAGTATTCAAGAAGTAAGAATAGATGAAGAGAGTAAACTCAATATGCTCCATCTGTTGAATATTGGGAAGGGAGTATGCCTAAATATTGAATATAATTTTGAGTTCGTGAATCTAGATGAATTTAATTATTATTCAGTTTTGTATGATGTTGACAAACAGGGAAATTATGATGTTGTCGCCCCAACGACATATCCATCATATGATTTGAGCGTTGAAAAGCGTAAAGGGTATTTAAAAATTACTACTATGGACCATACTGTCAATTATTTGGCTGATCAAGCTTCAATGAATGAGGATGAGAAGTACCATTATTCTGTATCGGACGCTAGTTACGCTAGTTCAGATCAAATAACCTATATCCCGTTTATTAGGCCAGGGGAAGATGTCCATTTACCAATACCAAACGAGTTTATGGTTCTCTGCAAACATTACTCGATTATGTCATTGTATAAAAGGCAAGATAGTAAGTCTCCGATTTCATCATTTGTTAGACCAACTATACAGCACCTAATTGAAGGAGAAGCTATTTCTCCGATAGGGAAAATCATGATAAGTTATCTAGATGAAGAAGATGTTAAGTTAAAAGGTAAAATGTCTATTCGTAAAGAATTAATCCTTATGGTTGTCGTTAAAGACAGCTCTATTTGTAGACATGGTGAAGGTATTCAGTTTTATCTTGAATTTACTCCAGCACCAAAAATTGACCCTAAAACACAGAAAAAACGAGCCTACAGATAAGTAGACTCGTTTTAAAATACTTTAAATTAAGAGGGAGTTATCATTCAAGAATCTTCTAGAGATTTAACAAAATTCATATTGATACTAGTATCTGTTTTTTTTATTAGGTGTTATTATTATTTTTAATTTATCTGAAGGTGATATGAATTTTTTCTTTGAATGTATGAAATTTTTATTTAGTGCTATTGCAGCCTATGTAGGGATAACAGCAGGACGGTTTGTCAAATTAAGCGCAACACTTCTTCGGAAAAGACCTCATATGCAGTTTTCCAATCCAAACACTTTCTTGGTCGATTGTTGATTCTAGAAAGTGCGTAATCTAATTCTGTCTTGTTGATCATTCCGAAGTTGGTTCCCTTTGGGAAGAACTCACGGAGAAGACCATTGGCATTCTCATTGCTGCCACGTTGCCATGAAGAATAGGGATCCGCAAAGTACATTGGGATACCAAGAGAGTCCTGTATCCGTTCGTGACAGCTGAACTCCTTACCGCGATCCGTCGTCATGGTTTGAAACGTTCCCGATGGGAAAGAAGAGTAAAGTGTTCGTATGGCATGTTCCATCGAGTGAGAAGAACGATCGACCATCGGTAGTACGATATAGAACCGACTTTTACGTTCGATGAATGTCGCGACACACGCCTTTGTCTGCCCTCGTCCCGATACGACAGTATCCAACTCCCAATGCCCGAACGTTTCTCGACCCCGGACGTCCGACGGACGTTTACTGATCGGAAGCCCGATGTTGAAGCGACCTTTTGTCTCACATGGCTTTTGGCGCTTTCCTTTTTGTCGTAAAACGCCTAAATCGCTCTTGATGAATCCTTTATATATCCATCGATAGATTGTACTGTACGATGGTCCCTGTTCGTGAAAGAGCCGTCCGGCGATCTGTTCGGGAGACCATGTCTCTCGCAGTTCGAAAGGATACATGAGCCAAGCGGAGCTCTGAACAGCGTGCGTGCTCCACAATTCTTTTTTTGCATCTCATAACGCCGTCCGGCGTTGATCGCATTGTAGGAAGGATTCCGTTTGAGCTCACGTGAAATCGTGGACGGCTGTCGTCCGAGATGCTGAGCGATCTTTCGCATTGAAAATCCAAGCTCTAGATAAGTTTCTATTTTGACTCTTTCTGATGTGGTAAGATGAACATAGCTCATAACGAATCCTCCGTTGAATTTTGTGTGGTAACTCTATTCTACACGAGGTCGTTATGGGTTTTTTTGTGTTTTCAGCTAGGTGTTGCACTTAATATTACAATTCGTCTTTTGCAAAACTAATAATTATTCGAAATAGACTTCAAATCATTAAGTATTTTTTTTGTAGTCGACTACAATAAATGCTATATTTATTGATGAAGGAAGGTGCTAGTATGAGTTCAAATCAAATCCTCATTCAGAACATTAAATCTTGGTTAGAAGATCATCAAAAGTCGCATCAGTGGTTAGCGCAAGAGATTGGTGTCAGTAAGGCAATGATTGGACACATGTTGAACGAAAGTCGTGTCATCCAACCACAACGTATTGTCGATATCGCCAATGCACTCGAGGTATCTGTAAAGGATTTGACGTCAGATGCTTCTATGAAAGAAGAACGTATGACGGTCGAGTTACGCGGTACGTTATCGAATCGACGTTCTAAAGTGGAATTAGAGCGTCTGAAATTCGCTATAGAGGATTATATCGGACTCAAAGGGAGTCGGTCATGAAACCATCGATCAAGATCACAGAAGAAATTGCTGAATCGTTTGCGGCTAGCTTTCTAGAAAAGGTTGTTGATAGTCCAATCTTCATTGGTTCCTACATTGAGCAAGTGTTGGCTCAGGAGGCGAATCTCATTTTTCAATACGTCGAGGATGAGGCATATTTTGGTGCTGCGATCAAACATATGTCCGGGAAAGAGTTCATTGCCTTGAACTCGTATCAATCGTTGCGGATGCGCTATTTCACTGCTGCTCACGAACTTTGGCACTTGTCTGAAGTGAGCAAGTATCAAGTAAGTGGATTTGATCATGAGCGGGCAGCTGATCGATTTGCAGCAGCACTCATGCTCCCTAAAAGTACGACAAAAGAGGTATGGGAAAAACTCAAAGCATCGTATGAAACGAAGCTTTCGATTATTCATCTTGCTGACATAGCCCAAGTACCCTATGTTTCAGTAGTTCGGCGCCTACGAGAGCTTGGATATCGTTTCTCTGACTTAAGTGAACGGGAGGAAGAATGGGTAAAAGAACGGAGCCGATTAGGTGTTTCCCCAAGTCCACTCGATCAACGACAGCGGTTCGAATCGTTTTCCGCTTATGAGAACGAGGTTGTCAGAGCAGTAGAAGAGGAACGCGTTACTAGCTTAAGTGCAGCAAACAAACTTTCTGTCTATCAACCTACACTGGCAAAAGCGTTACAAGAAGATATGATGCAAGCATTACAAAAGGATTCGGCGGATGATTAAAGAACCTGTATTCATTGATGCGAACATCATCATCCATGCAGCCAGTTTTCGACAAGCTGATGTTTTTGATTGGTTGAATCGTTTGTATGGACGCATCATCATCCATATTGAAATATTAGAAGAACTAAAAATTTCTTCAGTGAGAGAAAAAATAGAGGTTTTGATAGCGGAAGGTAAATGGACTCTATTCAATCCGGAATCCGAAGTATCGATTGAGACTGATGCACTGTATGAGCTCTACCTTGTATACTTACAAGAAGTTCGAGTGGCATTTGAACAACTCGACGAAAAGAAAATACGAGAAGGGCGTCCACTCAAACACACGAACGATCTAGGAGAAATTCATAGTCTTGCAGCAGCCAGACTACTTAGCGCTGAACTAATTTGTAGTGATGATGCGGACATCCGTGAAGTGATCACAGATGCTGATCTACGTGTCATTAACTACGAGGACAAAGAAGTACTCATTCGTCAACATACACTGATTGATTTTTGCATGCATTTACAAAGACACGATATCGTGAAACGGAGTATGGTTCGAAAGTTTTTCAAATCTATTCGTCCTCATGATATACAACGTTTCGATAAACAGATGGATAGAATGTGAAGCGAAAGCCATTCATAAGAAAAAATGTATACGTTTCGATGTCGAAATAGGTACATCTTTCTCTGTTTTTATCAAAAATTAGGCGGAAATACTCCAATGAGACAGATCAGGTTAACTCTTATTAATTTTAGAGATCATGAGCTGCTTGTATACACTACCAGTTGATGGGTCACTCTAGTCATGTACGTCAAACAACGGTTCTTAAGAAATCAATAAATTACTTAATAAAAACTGTGTATTTATTTCGACATCGAAATGTATACGCAGTTTTTATTTTTCTTATTTACGTTTTATGACTATTTAAAAATACATTGATAAAAAGACGAGTTTATGGATTTTTAAACTGCAATCATTCAACTTAATATACGCTTGTGAGAGAATAGTCATTTTTGTATACAAAACGGTCGTTTTACACACATTATCGAAATGTTAATCTTAGTAGACTATAAAAAAATAACTCAGCAGTTTATGGTAACTACTGAGTTATAGATACTATCAATTGTAACCTGTAGATTTACGTACTTAGTTTGAAGTCTTATCTACATCAATTTTAACTGTAATCTTTTTGCCGACTGCATCACCTTCTGCTAATAACACATAACTATTTTTTTGATTTGGTACTTTATACACAAGATCTACCTTAGAGCGATAAGGCGGATAATACTGGTATCCTGAAGACCAAGCTTTTTCATTATGATTGACGTAATCTATTGGTTCATATTTATTACCTTTAGAATCACTCATTACAAATAAATTTGGTCGATAGGTAGCGTATCCTATATCACCTTCTGAAGCGGCATCATGGAGAATTACCGGTACCGTTACATATCGTTCATTCTTTAATGTCGGTAAATCGAGCGACGCGGGTGGTGTCTGAATTAAACGGTCTACGTGGAAGGTACTTTTTTTGCTGACAGGATCACCCGGATAGGTTTGAACTAAACCTTGTTCCATCAGTTTGTCGATGGACGTTGCAGTTGTCTTAGACGGTGCTTTTTCAGTTGACTTTGAATCGCCTTTCATATCGCGTAACTTACTTCCCGTCGTTTGGACAGTGGGTGCTTTTGATGTTACCGGAGCTGTCGACGTGTCAACGTCTTCGGACGAGGCGAAGAAGAAGAGGGTGACGACGGCAGCGAGTAACACTCCGCCAGTCGTTCCAAGGGCGATTTTAAAGCGACGTTCTGTTGCTTTCGAGTTGATGACAACACTCCCGATGGCAGCATTTGGTGTAATTCGTACGGCGCGTTGTGCAGGAAGCAATGCACCAAGGACACCAGTTAACATCGGGATCAATAACATCGTACTTAAGAAGCCGAGTTCGCTGACCGGGAACTGATTGTAGACAAAGCCAATCATCCCGAGAGCGACGAGTAGACCGAGTATACCGGCAAAGAGTCCGGTCATCATCCCTTCAATCAGGACAAGCGAGCGGATGTACCCATCTCGCCAACCGGTGGCTTTTAAGACGGCAAGTTGTGTTTTTCGTTCATTGACGTTCTGCCACATGATTTCTGTCGTCGTTAGAATGGCAATCATGAGTGCGACGCCCATCGCGACATAATGCATCGTTCCAACTTCAAGGGCGACGAATTCACCGAGCCACGTCGCATATAAGACACCTTTTAAGCGGAACGTGACGAACAGGAAGAAGATGAACAGGCTTGTAGGTAAGGCAATCGCAACGATTGAAAGAAGGGTGCGTTGCCAATAGGTCGCGAGCTGGTTGATGCTCATGCCGACGATACCCCGAGCACGGACAATCCGGCGTCCTTTTGAAACTTCCCCCGACTTCATGCTCTCATAAGGACGAATTTTCCGAATGAGTGCCATCGGAACCAGTGTGCCGCCCCAGTAGATGAGAAGACCCACAAGACCAATCAGGATGATACGTCCGACTGAAGTCGCATGGTTCGTCGTCAACCAGAATGAGCCGAGAATCGCCCAAGAAATCAAGGTGACGAAACTTCCTAAAAGGGTTGCTTCAAAGAATAATAACTTCGAGAGTTGACGCGGGCGCCAACCGAGCGACAGTAAAATCGCGAATTCCTTTTTCCGAGCAAACAATAAAATGATATTCGAACTAAAGACATAGACTAAGGCAACCGCGATGACGCTTAAGATGACTCCACTCATCCCAACCTTGGCTTCTTGGAAAATCGCCATCGAGGAGCCAAGCTTGATCCACGGCTGTTGCACCCAGCCGAGTGCCGATTCTCCTTTTAAACCGGGTAAGTAGGTCAAAGCGAGTTGCGGCGAGGAACCGAGCGTCACATCTGTGATTAGTCCTGTTTTATCTTCGATTTCTTGCGCGACCGCTTGGAGTTTCTTTTCGCTCTCTGCATTCATCGTCTCGACACCTTTGACATTGACGCGAATGACAGAGATTGCTTTTTTGCCTCGTAACTTGAAGGCAGCATCCAGTGTTGTCAGCATCGAAGGCGGTTTTGTCAGGAAGTCATAGGCATCATTTGTCGGTTTGACATCACGTGGTGGATTAACTGGACGATCCTTCTTATCCATGACCCACTGAGCCTTCGCTGGGAAGTAGGTCTCCATTGGTAGTTCTGTCAACGGATCTTTTGAAATGTCTAGCTTTTTTGGATCAAAGATGCCAATATAATTGAATCGCATTTTAGGCATGTTGTTGATGTCCGTTCCAAATAGACGTGCTTCACGGTACATCGTTCGTTTGGCTAGTAGGCTATCTTTTGTGACTTCATATGGTTTGACCTGGTAGCTGAATGGCCACCGCGATGGATAGGGACTAGCGACACTCTGATAGGAAATCGGTGATGGTTTGAGTGCTAGCCAATTAAAGCTTCCGGGTGGCTCTTCTGGAACCGTATTTTTTAGAATGTCATTCACTAATGTCTTCTGCGTATCCGAAGTCGTGACTTTGTATGTTTTTTTATCCGATAAAGATAACGTATTCAGGTACTTGTAGCCACCTTTTTGAATAACTTGCTCCATCGTCGTATTGATCGAATCGTCCTGTAATGGAAGATCGACTTTTTCATATTTATATGTCCGAAAGGCATCAACGTACTCGCGCTGATTTAATAAGATGGGGATTTGATAGACATCATTCCCCATGTCGACGGGACTGTCATCTGTTTTAAAATAGCGGCTGTGTGTAGCTGATTTAGTCGATTGGTCCAGTCCGACCATTTTCGCCTCGGCTTCCGGATCAATCCCAGCGAGCATCGTCGCACTACCATAAGCGAATAATGGTTGTTCTCCGAGTTCTAATAAAGACACGCCTTTCACACGTGTCCCGCTTGGAGGTTCCCAACCAGCAGCAAGGAAGGAAGTTGTCGTATCTTTTTCCATCTTCAATCCGGTATTTTGGGAATCGGTGATCGTCAGTTTATAGATGCCGGGATCGGTGATCGTATGGGTACCGACATTCGCATCTACATAACTATTTCCGATCATCGCAATCGGTGCTGCGACTTCGACGTCTGTAATTTTTTTGATCGTCTCATATTGTTTGCGCGTGATGCCGCCGTCAAGACCGCTTGTATAGTTTGGTTCGAGCAACTTCAAGTCTTCCGTTACGCTACGGCTACCTTCTGGTCGAACGACGATGTCGTAAGAAGAACCCCAACGCTTTTGAAGCTCGTCGACGACTGTTCCGTTATTGGCTTGCGTCGTCCCAATTAGGTAACTCAGTCCGGTACTGACGATTAGGACACCGACGAGAAGGAGAATGAATCGTTCTTTATTACGCCACCACGAATTCCAGATGAACTTAAGCATAGGCAGGAACCTCCGATGGATCGACAACCCGACCATCTTTCATCGTGATCGTCCGGTTCGCGCGTGCGGCGAGTTCAGGATCATGCGTGACGAAGAAGACGCCACAGGCGTTCTCACGGTTCAGTTTCGTTAATAGACTGAAGATGACCTCACCAGTCGCTGTATCGAGATTCCCAGTCGGTTCATCCGCGAGCAACCACTTCGGGCGATGGATGAGTGCGCGAGCGACAGCAACACGCTGCTGTTGTCCACCAGAAAGTTGCGAAGGGAGAGAGTGAATCTTTTCTGCGAGTCCGACCTCCTCCAGAAGCTCAAGTGCCCGTTTTTCCTTATCATAGTCAACCTTGCGTCCGAAGAGCGGCGCGAGCACGTTCTCGAGCGCCGTCAGCGTCGGGATGAGGTGAAACTGCTGAAAGATGAAACCGATATTCTCGAACCGGAAGTCCGAGAGTTGCTTCGCATTCAATTTAGAGATGTCTTTTCCGTCGAACAATAATTCGCCTGAAGTCGGAGTATCGAGTGTCCCGAGAATACTGAGCAACGTCGACTTACCAGAACCGGACGGTCCGATGATCGAAATGAAGTCACCTTCGGCGAAGTCGAGCTGGATGTCCTGTAATGCGAACGTCTCGTTTTCACCTGTCTGGAACGATTTCGTTATATTTTTGCACGTAAACGAATAAGCCATGTACCTTACCTCCTAAAAACATAGTTGTTCAATCCCATATGTAAGTAATAAAATCCATTACTTTCCTATTATAATCATAAAAACATTGTTGTTAAACCATTAAAATACAGAAATATCTGAAAAATAAGTCAATTATCGAAGTAATGAATCTATTCTAGTAAATATATTCGTTCTACTCTTTGAATAATGAATATCTTTGTTCCGGCTCATCAAGTAGGTACCAGTTAATATTACATACGAATACAGATAACTTCCGTGTCAAGACAAGCAAAATGAAACAAGGAAGTCCACATCTGAGAAATGATGTGGACTTCCTTTTATAGTAGCTATGCTATTTGACAGGTTAAGTATTTAAATATTCTTCACGACGATCATTTGTAAATATCTCGACGATGCCCGATCTCGAGAATCAAAATCACGACTTTTTCATCTTGAATGTCAGCAATCAGACGATAATCACCGATGCGATACCGCCATTCACCCGATCTGTTCGAGACAAGCCCTTTACCATGACGACGCGGATCATCCGTCCCGACCAGATTCTTCTTGATCCAGGACATGATGATCCGCGCTTGTTGAGGGTCCATCTTCTTGAGAGACTTTTGAGCTCCGCGCTCAAACTCTACCGTAAATGCTGTCATTCTAAATCAAGTTCCTTCATCATATCGTCGAAAGAGATCGCTTCTGATTTTTTACGGTGTGCTGCCAGCGAATCATGATAGAGTTGTAAATCGATTTCGTCTTCGATGCGGTCGAGGACGGCATCGCGAACGAGTGTAGAAATCGTGATGTTTTTTGCCTTCGCATATTCCTTGATGAGTCGTGTATCCTGATCATCTAGACGTACGGAAATGGTACTCATGATTATCAGCTCCTTTGTAATACATTGTAATACATATTCCGGTAGTAGTCTAGAAATGGCACCGATTTAAAATAGGATTGAACCTGTTACAACTAGTATGAAAATGATGAATAAGTATGAAAAAAGGAAGCTGTTGTATCGCGTGCCTTTCTTTTTGTATAGGACGTCGCACACGCTGAAATGCTCATGTGGAGGATCATAAATACACGGAAATACTATACAACGCTGCGAAAAATAATGAGATCGAGACGCCTAATCCAAGATAGAGGGTCTTGATGGAGTCTTGGGTTGATCGGATGACGTACACCAACAATCCCACGAAAAGGAGGCTGATTGCCATCAAGAAGAGGGATATCATGGTCGGCTCGAACCGGATATCAGAATAGGTGAAACGCAAGCTAGGGAAAAGAAACCCTGACAGTGGACCAGCCCCGCTGGATAGAAGAGTATCCTTGATCGAGTGAGGGGGTTCCTGTTGACCGAGCCACGCAGTCGCTGTGAAGAGAAGCAGGATCAAGATGCCTTCCATGCGCATCCGCATCCGTCGGACTTCAAACGATCGTTCAGGAGACGCGTAACTCCACTTCCCTTTCATGATACCGATGATCAGCACGGGTAGAATCAGGACGTGTTTCCAGAGTAAGGCTTGTCCATACGGTAAAATCCAGGAATCGGAATACTCCTCTACCTGCACGACGACAGACATCAGATAGATGCCGGAACCGACGATCAGTAAGAAACATAGCGTCACGAGTGGTTTGAACCATTCGAGGAAGATGCCCCAGTTACGGTCTGATGGACTCCAAAAGCCGAGTATGAGCAATCCACCGGTCCAGATGAAGACGGCGAGTGCGTGAATAGAATGTACGAGCATGCCTTCTGCCCCTTTGATGCTAGAGGCGTGCCCGGACCACGCGAACGTAACGACCATCGCCATAACAAGGAATACCCCTAGTTTTATACGTCCAGGACTGAGTGATGAACGATTGATGACGATGAGAAGGAGTACACTCCAGAGAGCCATCAGAATCCAAGCGTTCCCTGCCTCGAATGTAAGTAACACGGATTGCAGTGTTATCCAAAAACCGATCTCTTCATATAAATACAGTACGATTCGTAAGACGGACAGGGAAAAGGATAACAGCATCAGCACGATGAGCATGCGAACCCAGCGGATCGAAAGCGATACGTCAGGTCGGTAAGAACGAGGGATGAGCTGGACGGAAAAGAAACCGATCAACAGCGCAAGACAACCGTAGAGGAGCGTATCGCCGATCAGATAGAGCGCGGTCATCGCTTCCGCCCCTTCCCGATAAATCAGATCAGCTCGTCCAAACATTCACCGTTTCCGGGATGGACTGTAGTAGCTGTGCTAAGACGATCGAACAACACTTTCAAAAGATGCAAAATGTCCAGACCGTCACAGTTTCGTTTGCCCGTGGGGAGATGGAAATCGACCATTAGCTGGATGCTCGACAAGTCCAAAGCGAGCTGAACAAGATTGGTTTCGATGGATACGTCAAGGGAAAGAAAACGTCCGAGGCACCGGTCCGGTCGTTCGAGGGGATCTCCTTGATCCTGTCCGGGATTTTGATTGGTCTGGGATTGCTCATCCAAACGAGCGGAGTAGCGTATCTTCCGAATGTTTTGTACGGTATCGCCTTGATCCTCAGTGGGGGGAGAGTTTTCCGGAGTGCCTATTATGCCGTCCGTGCCCGCTCACTCGACATGAAAGTATTGATGAGCGTAGCAGCCATCGGTGCCGCATGTATCGGGGAGTGGCTCGAGGGAGCGACCGTCGTCTTCCTCTTTGCCATCGGCAATTTGCTTCAGAATCGCTCCCTTGCGCGGACGCGCAATTCCATTCAGAAACTGATCGAACTGTCTCCGAAGGAAGCCTTCGTGCTGACGGACGGGGACGTTAGACGTAAACCGGTGGAAGCGGTGCGAGTCGGAGAAATCCTCCGGATTCGACCAGGTGATCAGGTTGCACTGGACGGCACGATCCTGAACGGGACGACGACCATCAATCAAGCACCGATCACGGGCGAATCGATTCCTGTCGATAAGAAGGAAGGCGATCACGTATTTGCCGGAACGCTCAACATGGATCGTTCGTTCGACATGATCGTCGAGAAGACGTATCAAGAGACGACGCTTGCGCACATCATTGAACTGGTCGAGGAAGCGCAGGATAATAAAGCACCGAGTGAAGCGTTCATCGATCGTTTCGCGAAAGTGTATACACCGTTCGTCTTCCTAGGTGCATTGTTGCTGATGATCGTCCCACCTTTACTCCAACTTGGTAGTTGGGGAGAGTGGTTCTATAAGGGGTAGCGTCAGGAAAATGCGGATTTACAATGCTAAGGAAATTCCCATACTAAAAAGCCAAATTTCTCAACATCAATTGAGAAATTTGGCTTTTTCCGTTGCTCAGTTAAAGCGTCCTTTAGTTGTATATTTCCTGTTAATATCCCTTTTGAAGCATAACATTGTTTTCAATGATCGCACCCGATAGTTGACGCCCATTTTAGAACCTATTCTTTGATTTTCAATAAGCGTAAACTGTTTAATGTTACAAGTAAAGTTGCTCCCATATCAGCAAATATAGCTATCCAAAGTGTTAACCAACCAGGCATGACCAAAAGTAATGCCACTAATTTAATCGCCAAAGAGAAGGTAATGTTTTGCTTGATGATTGCTAAAGCCTTACGGCTTAATTTTATTGTATATGGCAATTTACTCAAATCATCAGACATTAAGGCGATGTCAGCCGTTTCTAAAGCTGTATCAGTTCCAGCACCACCCATTGCTACACCAACGGTAGATGCCGCAAGGGCTGGAGCATCATTCACACCATCTCCGACCATCCCCACACTTTGATGTTTTTCTCGAAGTTCTTTAATAAAATTAAGCTTATCTTCTGGAAGTAAGTCAGCTTTAATATCCGAAACACCAACTTGTTTTCCGATGGCTGTTGCCGTTCTTTGGTTATCGCCTGTTAGCATCACTGTTTCGATTCCCATATTGTTCAACTTGCCGATAACTTCTTTAGACGATTCCCTCATTTCATCGGCTACGGTAATAAACGAAAGAATTTCTTTTTCTGTTCCTAACACCATCACCGTTTTACCTTGAGTTTGCATATCGGCAATTTTTTCTTTCCTATCGCTTGAAATGCTTCCGTGTAATTCCTCAAAAAGATTTGGACTTCCCACATAATACATTTCATTATTTATTTTGGCTTTAACGCCTTTACCTGTAATGGATTGAAAATCCTCTACTGTTACTTCGTTGAATTTTAATCCATTTTCTTCTGCTTTTCGCATAATCGCTGAAGCAAGAGGGTGCTGTGATCCTTTTTCAATGGCTGCTGTTATGGTCATTAATTCATTTTCATTTCTACCATATGTCACGATGTCTGTTACAGCAGGAATCCCTTTGGTTAATGTTCCTGTTTTATCAAAGGCTATCGCTTTTAAGTGTCCTGCTTCTTCTAAATGGATACCACCTTTAATTAAAACACCATTTTTCGCTGCATTTCCTATTGCTGTAACCACAGCAACTGGAGTTGAGACTACTAAGGCACAAGGACAACCAACCACTAATACAGCTAAGCCTTGATAAATCCATTGGCTCCAGTCTCCGCCAAATAATGGTGGAACTACCGCAATTAAAAGAGCTAGTATGACAATAGCTGGTGTATAGTATTTTGCAAATTTATCGACAAACGCTTGAGAAGGGGCCCGTTCTGCTTGGGCTTCTTCTACCAAGTGAATGATTTTTGAAAGAGTAGTATCTTCAACTCGTTTTGTTACTTTAACCTCAAGTAACCCTTCTTCATTCAAGGTTCCTGCAAATACTTCATCATTTGTGGTTTTCGTTACTGGAACACTTTCACCTGTAATCGCAGCCTGATTTAATGTCGATGTACCTTTAACCACTATTCCATCCATTGCTAACTTTTGACCGGGCTTAACAATCATGATGTCTCCAACTTGAATATCATCAACATGAATCATCATTTCTTCATTGCCTCGTCGAATTAACGCTTCTTTTGGGGCAATATCCATTAAAGATTCAATAGATTGACGTGCTTTATCCATTGAATAACGCTCTAATGCTTCACTAATCGCAAATAAGATAACAACGGTTGCCCCTTCACCCCATTCACCAATGATTGCAGCTCCTATAATTGCAATAGTCATAAGCGTATTCATATCGAAATTTAATCTGCTTAGATTTTTGAGACCTTTAATGAATAACGAATATCCACCGATTAAAATGGACGCTGCATAACCAATTGTCGGTAGAACATGCTCTTCACCATACTGCTCTCCTAAGAACCAGCTAACTACAAGTAAAAGAGCTGATATATATACCTTAATGTTTTCTTTCTGCTTCCAAAAAGGTTCTCGTTCTACCCTTTGTTCTTTTTCATCTCGAATTTTTAAATTTTCAAATGCTCCTGCTTTTTCTAATTCTTCAATGGTTGTCGTCCCTTTAACATAAACTTTAGATGCTCCGAAATTTACTTTCGCATCCTGAACACCGGGAAGTTCTTTAACATTATTTTCAAAAATGGCTGCACAGTTAGTACAAGTAAATCCTTGAACACGATAGGCTTTCATTTCTTCTTCAGACAGTTTTGCTTTCCCACTAGACATTGATCTTCACCTCTTTCTTATGTGCCAATGCAATCATCATAATTTGTCTGATATGCTCATCATCTAATGAATAAAATGCAAGTTTTCCCTCTTTTCGAAACTTAACAATCCCTTGCTTATGGAGCGTTCGCAGGTGATGAGAGGCATTTGCAACCGTAACACCTATAATATTTGCTATATCACACACACACAGTTCGTCATCTTGACATAAAGCATAGGTAATTTTTGCTCTATTTTCATCTGCAATAGCTTTTAATATTTGGGCAACACTAGAAATATCTACTGCCTGTAAATTACCTTGTATTCGATTGACCTTTTCTTCGTCATAACAATAAATTTCACAAGTATCTTTCTTAATCACATTCTCACCCCAATATCATTCAAGTGTTTATTTGAATATAGTATAACCATTTTTAATAATTCATTCAAGTGTTTATTTGAATGAGTAAAAAAATTCATAAAAAAAGAATTGGAGTACCCAATTCTAATAACAAAATAACCAAACTGCATAAGACTTTAAGTACATAACATTATCTGGCCAATTAATGGAATAGGACTGAACTATTTGTTCTCTTCCGATAGCTTTCTATATAATGAAGCTCTAGACACATTTGTAATTTCACAAATTTGATTTACAGTCATATTTCCTTCTTTATATAGCTTTACTGCATAATTCATTCCCGCATGATTTTTATGATATTTCTTTATCCGACCTTTAAACTTTCCTTCTTTCTTAGCCAGCTCAATCCCTTCACGTTGACGCATACGGATAAGATCTCTCTCTAACTGGTTAACACCAGCCATTACTGTAATTAAGAATTGGCTGTATGGATTATCCTCTGATAAATCTAGCCATGTATCCTTGAGTGATTTTAAGCTGGCTTTTATCCTTCGTATGTAATCGATCAATTCAAATAAATCTTGTGTACTACGAGTAATTCGAGTTAAATCTGTAACATAAATGGTGTCACCATCTTGTAAGTCCTCTAACATTTTTTGAAGTTGCTCACGTTCCTTCGTTGCCCCAGAAACTTTTTCTTCGTATATAATATCCATTCCGAATTCGCTTAGCTGCTGAAATTGTCTTGAAGGGTTTTGACTAGTTGAACTGACACGTACATAACCAATTTTCCGCAAAATATCACCTCACTTTTGAGACAAGTCTTATGAGACGCTAGATCACAGCAATCCACTTCAAAATAAATGACTTAATGAAGTCGCTTCAGATCATAGAAAAACCCTCATTTCGACGTCGAAATGAGGGTTTTTCTATGATCTGAAAAGATGCTGTCTTAGGACATCCTCTCTTCTTTTTTTAGGTTACAAATAGTTCAATGGGTTGACACTATTCGCTGCAGAATAACTGCTGTATTTATAACTGTTTTTATGAATCTCAAAGTGTAAATGATTTTCGAACGAGTTTCCTGTATTCCCAACTGTTCCAATCTTCATACCTTTAGAGACTGTCTGACCACTTTTTACCGAAAGACTATTCATATGAGCATAAACGGTTACGTATTTTTGATTCTTTAGACTATGTGAAATCATAACGTGTTTACCATATGCACCGCTGTTTTTAGAGGTAGTGACTTTTCCACTCGCAGAAGCATAGACAGGTGTGCCTTTTGTTGCAGCTAGATCAACGCCATTATGGAATGTATAACCGTAAGCGCCATTAGATTTTCCGTATCCTTGGGTCAGCCTCCCTTTAGTAGGAGAAGCAAAAAGAGACTCATTATACGTCATTTTTTTTGCAACGTGGCTCTTATATTTTTTTAGGTAAGAACTATAGATATACCGTGTGTTCCCTTTGTAAAGTACTTTTGTCCAAGCTCCTTTTTTTCCTAAATAAGAAAAAGTCTGACCAGTGTTAGTCACGCCGACTATATTGTAATTGAGAGAAGGACCAGTCCGAACACGGAGATTGTCTGTCTTTACTTTTACTTTATATGCACTACTTGCTTCAACTTTTGGGCTATGCATTGAAAAAGTTGTTGTGAGTAAGACGCTAGAAGCGATAAGTATTACCTTGTTTTTCATTAGTTGTACTCCTTTAAAGATAAAGATACGGTGACAAACGATTTGTTAAAAGGAGTATAGCATCACTATATTACAAAAAAGTGTATCAAATTCATTTCAAAAATTGATACGAGATTTAATCAAAAAATGCATAGTTTTTTCACAAACAGATTTTATGTTTAAAATTAAACACATTTCTTTTTTATACATCTTAAAAAAAGATTTATTTTTTAGAGTTCGGGAGGAATTTGATGGAGTTATCTTTTTTGTTAGTTTTTGGAGCAGGGTTTTTATCTTTTATCTCGCCATGTTGCCTAGCTTTGTATCCTGTTTTTCTATCTTACATTACAGGAATTTCAGTTACAGAGTTAAAAGAAAATAAAAAGTGGAACTGGAATGGTGTTCCCCATACATTCGTTTTCTTACTTGGATTTTCGAGCGTATTTTTAGTGATGGGTTTTTCAACGTCATATTTGGCTGATTTTTTTATAGTGTATAAAGATGTTCTACGGATGAGCGGTGCACTTATTTTATTCATATTCGGTGTTATTTTAACTGGTCTGTGGACCCCAATATTTTTACTTAAAGAGCGAAGAATGAACTTAGGAAAAAGAAAGCGTGGTTATATCGGAACGTTTATTGTCGGAGTCGGATCGGCTGCTGGATGGACTCCTTGTACAGGACCAATCCTCGCTGGAGTTATTGCTTTGATCGCCACGAATCCTAGTAATGGATTTTTATATATGCTCTTTTATGTACTAGGTTTTTCTATTCCATTTTTCTTGATGTCGTTTTTGGTCGGGAAATCCAGATACTTAATGAATTATTCTTCAAAGGTTATGAAAATAGGTGGCTGGTTTATGATTTTATTAGGTATCATATTGTATTTCGATGGTCTGACGAAACTAACTACAATATTGATTGATTTTACAGGGTTTAGAGGGTTCTGACGCTCTATTTTCTATTTCGAAAGGAGATGCATCGTAAATGTCTCGTGAAAATGTCCTGATAATAGGAGTAGAGGAAAACTGGAAAGTGATGGAGAACATAAAACAACTTAAACCTGTAAGTATAGATATTCATATTTCTTCAAAAGAAGGATGGGTTCGAAAGCTATTTCCTGATTTTAAATATCTTGATTCATTTTCAAAAAAAGAATCAGAAGAAGGGTATATTAGTAATCTGATTGAATATTGTACTTCTCAAGAAATAGGCTGGATTATCCCTTTAAGCGAACAAGAAGCATCTACGTTATCAAAACATAAGTTGAAAATGAGAAAAAATAACGTAGCGTTTATAACATCCTTTGACTGGGATAAAACAGTACTTCATGATTCATTTTCGGTTCAAGGTAATACCTTCACTTATTCTTTTGACCAGATAAAGAATGCGCCTGAAGGTGTAAAGGTGGGGAAAATTGATGCATATGTCGATTATCGATCTAGTGAAGTGATTTGCTGTTTTATGAGAGAAGAGTATGAACGGTACCAAGATACTGTTCTTTCATACGAGGTGTTTGCCAACTCGATTTTAGAGGAGTGCGTAGCAATAATTGCTCAAAGGCTTAATATAAAGGGTTCTTTTTCTTTCGATTATCAACGTGATTCGGAGGGAATGTATACGATTACAAAAATAGAATGTTTCATGACGCATCCTACTCGTGAGGCTATTTTTAGTGATTATGATTTCGCTAATTATTTGTGGAGCAATATTCAAGGAATTGTCCTTTTAAAAGAATCAAATGATAAAAGCTCTTTTGTGTATCGCCTAAATGAAGAATACTTTCTTTTCTAAATCTCAACAGTTTGTTTTTATATGTAATCATCTTAAATGAGAAAGGTACTTTATGAATAAACTTTCATTTAAAATAACGTTATTTTATTTTTTCGGGATTCTCATGATTTTCATTCTCTCATCTGCTATTGTATACAACATTCTTGAGCATCAACAAGTAGAAAGTGAACTGGAGAGCCTTCAAGAGAGAGGCAATAGTCATCGAGATGTTCTTTCCACTAACTTCGACAAGCAAACAGTTGAACACGTTGTTTTAATGGAGGAAAAGGCGATGACTGATGTGATTATCTTAGACAAAAATAATCAAGTCGTCGATTCATCTAACGACGCTGAACAATTTTTGAACCCGGATTGGATTCAAAAAAAGGATGGAATCGTAGAAGGTAATTGGAGAGAGGGCAAATTTTTAGTGACGGTGAGTAACATTGAAGATGGCGGTCAAATAATCATGTTAGAGCCGACGAAGTATATACAGCATTTGATGGGGGAATTGAAACAACAAGTAGTGTTCTCTCTATTCTTGTTAGTACTTTTTCTATTAGTAAGTGTTTATTTTTTGAGTTATATCATTATAAAGCCACTTTTATCAATGAAAGAGGCAACGGTAAAGTTAAGTAAAGGCGAGGTGCTGAAAATCAGAGAAGCTGAGAGAAGCGACGAAGTAGGAGATTTAGCACGAGCGATCACTAAGTTATCTGTTGATTTACGTCACATTCAAAATACAAGAAAGCAATTTCTGACTTCAATCACACATGAATTGCGTACGCCGATTACCTACATTAAGGGATATGCAGGACTCCTCAAAAAAGACGAATCGAGATTTGGAGATATTATCTATGAGGAATCCGAAAGACTTCAAGAACTGATTGAGGATTTGTTTGAACTTGCTAGATTGGAAGAGCCACATTTTCAAATAGATCCTCAGATCACAGAGATGAATGATTTCTTAAAAAAAATCAGTGAAAGAATAATTTTTAAATTTGAGGAGAAACAAGTGAAATTAATTCTTCAAATTAATAAAACTCCCATCTACAAAGAGATAGACCAAGCTAGATTTGATCAGGTTCTCTTAAATTTACTGGATAACGCGCTAAAATATACACATGCGAACAAACGCGTATTTTTAAAACTTGATGAAAACTTTATTGAAGTTACGGATGAAGGTGGTGGTGTGGATGAGCAATCACTCCCGTATCTTTTTGATCGTTTTTATCGAGTAGATTCTTCACGAAATCGTGAAACAGGAGGTACTGGGCTCGGTTTGGCTATCACGAAAGAAATAGTTGAAGCGCACAAAGGGACCATCGTAGCTATTAATGTAGAAAACGGGCTGAAAGTTGTCATTGACTTGAGGGGGATTCCAGGATGAGAACCATTGCTTTGGTAGATGATGAGAATCGAATGTTAGAACTGATTGAACTCTATCTGCAAGACAGTTATACCTGTATTAAGCTGAACAGCGGAAGAGAGATATTGAACTTGATTGATGTAGATGAGCCTGACTTAATCATATTGGATGTGATGATGCCTTTAATGGATGGTTTTGAGACCTGTCAAAGGATAAGGGAAGTTTCGAATGTACCAATCATTTTATTGACAGCACTCGACGGAAAAGAAGAAATCGTAAAAGGATTACAACTGGGAGCAGATGATTACATTGTGAAACCGTTCGACGAGGCGGAATTGAAGGCAAGAATTCAATCGATTTTCAGACGAACTACAGTTTCTTCAGGATCAAAAATCGAATCGTCGGGTCTAATCTTAAATGAAGACGCCCATGAGCTGTATTATGATAATCATTTAGTCAAAGTCACGCCAAAGGAATTTTCATTACTTGCTAAGTTATTAAAAAATCCAGAACGTGTCTATTCAAGAGAGGAACTACTCTCAAGTTTATGGTTAGCAAATGAGTGGACAGATGAACGAACGGTCGACTCTCATGTAAGAAACTTAAGAGAAAAACTTAGGAAACTCGAGTTTCCTATTGAAGAACACTTTCGCACAGTATGGGGAATTGGTTACAAGTGGGTTCCTTAAATAAGGAGAAATAAGACAAGAGAGGAACGGTTAAAAAACCGTTCCTCTCTTGTTTATCGTTTATTCTGCAGATAGTTCGTCTTCAGTCACCCATTTATGATTTTTCACTTCTTCACCTGTAGTCGATTCGAAATCAATCATATACACTGTTGTTTGCTTAGCTGAGTCGATAGTGGCCGTAGCATCCTTCATTCCTTTCATATGATCCGCGTCTACTTTTACTTCATCGCCTACTTCATAAGGAGATGACTTGGCATCTACAATCTCTTCTTGAATAATCCATTTATGATTCGTGACGCGTTTCCCGCCATTTGTAGGGTCATAAGAAATGCTATAAGCAGTAGTATCATAAGCTCCTACAATTTTAGCCTCGGCCCCTTTCATGCCTTCCATATGTGCTTCTTTGATCATCGCCATGTCGCCAACTTTAAATTTAGGGTTTTTAGCCTCTTGGAGCCCTTTCGGAACCTCTTTCGATCCAGACATGTCCATCGTCGAATGATCCATACCGTCCATATTTTTATCCATGCTTCCTGTTGATTTAGAATCATCACCATTGCTTCCGCACGCAGCGAGTGCTAAAGAAAGCGAAGCAGCCATAGTTGTCATAAAAATCTTTTTCTTTAATTTCATAAAAATTACCTCCAAGTGTTTTTTTTTATGCTTTCCATAGACTTTATCACATAAATTTGCAGAAACATTGCAGAGAGCAGAAAAGTAACACATTGAAAAAAACTATAAAATTCATGGGTGGAAAGACATATTTTTTTCACAATCATTCTTTAAGTTAAAGATAATAATTAATTGAAGGGAATGATCCATGTGAAGAAAAGATGGTTAATCGCAACTATCGGTATCTTTACTCTCATGATTATAGTGGGCGGTTCGTATTTACTTTTTATCCGAGGTACTATGCCAAATAACAAACAGCACATGAAATCTATGATGAATGGAGGGAACACTACTACGAATCAGACTATGATGGAAGGTATGGGACATGGCGCGAGTGTCGATTTAAAATCAACTGAAGAAAAAGAGCGACGATTGAACATCCCTAAGATGCTAAAATCCGATCGTGAAACCAAGAATTCCATTCAATACACGATTGTCGCTAAACAAGGGGAGACACAGTTCTTCCGAGATGGTAAAAAAACTGAAACTCTAGGATATAACGGAAATTATTTAGGTCCTGTAGTGGAATTGAAAAAAGGAAAAATGGTAACAATCCGTACGGTGAATCGCTTATCAGAAGCGACTACATTCCATTGGCACGGTCTTGTTGTACCATCATCCGTAGATGGCGGACCACATCAAGTCGTGAAAGCTGGTGAAACGAAGGTAGTAAAGTTTAAAGTGAAGCAAGATGAATCGACATTGTGGTTTCATCCACATCCAATGGGGAAAACTGCTGAACAAGTATACAAGGGGTTAGCAGGATTGTTGTACGTAAAAGATGAAAAAACTAAAGAGACGATGCTACCTCAAAAATATGGTGAAAATGATATTCCATTAATTCTTCAAGATCGAAAAGTTAAAAACAGGAATGTCCTTGGATATGCTGATGTAGAAAAAACAGATGGGGCTTTAGGCGATACCCTCCTCGTAAACGGTACGATTAATCCATATTTCAACGTAAAATATTCGCAACTTAGAGTCAGATTGATAAATGGCTCCAATGCACGTAACTACGTAGTGAAGCTATCTGACGGTTCATCCTTTAAAAAAATTGCTGATGATGGTGGTTACATCTCAAAACCGAAAAACGTAAAGAAAATTGAATTAAGTCCAGGCGAACGTATAGAGGTATTGGTAGACTTTTCAAAAAGAAAAATTGGTGAGACTGTTTCATTTGAGACGAATGGAGTAAGGGTCGTTAACTTCAAGCTGAAGGATAAACAAGGGACGAACCTAAGTGCATTGGCGCCGAAAAGTGGATATGAAAAGCCGCTAAAGACCTTGTCTACAGTGAATCAAAAGTTAACTCTTTTCGGGATGGGCAAAAATGTTGAAATCAATGGGAAAAAGTTTGATGAGAAGAGAATCGATATTAAAGCGAAACAAGGAGAAACCGAAATTTGGGAGGTCTATAATAAAAAAGACATGATGGGTGGAATGACTCATCCCTTCCACATTCATGGAGTCCAATTCAAAGTATTAGAGCGAAACGGACAGAAACTGGATAATCAAGAAGCAGGTCTAAAAGACACTATCGCTATAAAACCAGATGAACGAGTTAAGATTCAGATGACTTTCAAGGAAAAAGGGGTATTCATGTACCATTGCCATATCCTTGAACATGAAGAGAACGGAATGATGGGTCAGTTGAAAGTGGACTAAAAAATAGGTGAATGTTTTCATCTTTTTTTCACAAACTAAGGAAATAGGCTTTGTGTAAGTCAAAAAAGACGGAAAATGGAGGTATTTTAGAATGAATACTGGACAACAAGAAATCTTAGGTGCCCTACACAACTGTATAGTGACTTGTAATGAATGCTTTGATGCGTGTTTGAGTGAACATCATGTTTCTTCGATGGCAGAGTGTATACGTCTAGACAGAGATTGTTCTGAAATTTGTAGTCTTTTAGTACAAGCTATTTCTCGAAACAGCAGCAATATTGATGTTCTTGCAAGAAGCTGTGTTGAAATTTGTGAAAGATGTGCCGACGAATGTTCGAAACATGATCATGATCATTGTAAAAAGTGCGCTGAGGCCTGTAATGAATGTGCAAAAGTCTGTCGTAAATTAATTGCTTAAAGCGAAGTGTTAAAAATGAAGGAGCATCTATGTCGCCATGCCGAAAAAGGTATGAGCTAAAAAGCTGATGCTCTTTCATTATTTATAAGCACTAAGATACTTAGTTATGAAAAAGTTCATAACCCTTATAGACCAGTAGTATGGTGAGAGAAAATAAGGATACATAGAGGATAACGATCAAACTCTTCATAAACACTTTCATGAAAATCAACTCCATTCTATAGGTTGAATTGATTATATAGAAAGTTCGTGAAATTTATGAGGAAATAGACTAACAATCATTTATTATTAAAAAATTTTAATGTAAGAGGTGGTGACTAGGATGGATAAAATATTAATTGTTGATGATGAAATAAGAATGAGGCAATTATTAAGACTCTATCTAGAACCAATAGGATATGAATGTAGTATGGCGAATGATGGGATCGAAGCTTTAGAGAAAGTGAAAAAAGAAACCTTCGATTTGATTTTATTGGATGTAATGATGCCAATGTACGATGGATTCGAAGTATGTAAGAAAATAACGGATTCTCACCCGGAAGTCCCTATCATCATGATAACGGCTCTAAATGATGCTGAATCCATCGTCAAAGGACTAGATGCTGGAGCTACAGATTATGTCACAAAGCCGTTTAACGGGGACGTACTTTTAGCAAGAGTTCGGTCTGTCATGAGAAGGAAAGCAAAAGAACCCGTTATCTACCACGGACTTACGTTCGATGAGAGCAACAATTTAATTTTACTAGATGGCAAGTCGATTGACTTTACACCAAAAGCACATGCATTACTGCGACTATTCCTTCAACATCCTGGAAGGCTGTTCAACAGACTAGAGCTTTATGAATTCGTTTGGTCTTATACGTCAGAATCGGATCCGAGGACAGTTGATTCTCATATTAAGATGATTAGAGAAAAGTTAAGAGAGTTAGATTACCCGATCGATAGGCATCTGAAAACAATTTGGGGGAGAGGATATCGTTGGAGTGAGGATGAAACGAAATGACACTCTTGCTATAGGAGCAAAAGTGTCATCATAAAAATCATAAGGGAGTCGGTGTCGGCTTCGAGTATCCATCTTTATATGAAGAATCGATTGCAGAACGAATATCTTTAACCGATTCTCCGTCCCGTTGCTTCAAAATAGACTTTACAGCAATCTCGAGACAGGTGCTGCATGTCGTTCCGTGACTTGTCCATTTCACCGATCCATTCGTCGCGTTTTCTTCTATAAAGCAATCATAATTATTTTTATGATTGACTGTTTCACCGCAACCGCAATAGCAAGGTATTTTCTCTAGTAGTTTACGATTTTTCCCTACAGCTTGATAAACATTTCGTACATCTTCAGGTTGAGTTTTTAAAAACGTAGGAAGTATCAACGATGATGATGTTTCTTCAATCTTGTCACCGCTCATATGTTTCGCATGATCTACCTCCTTTGAATGATTGGGAGTAGAAGACTTCATCGGGGATTGAGCACAGCCGACCGCAATCAGGGATAGGCTAATAAGACTTACGCTTTTTAAGAGTATGTTAAGTTTCACGATTGGATTCTCCTTAGAGATAATTTTGTAGGTGCATAAAACAAAGCTTTTTAATTGCGTTTTTTGTATTAGCTCATTTGTCTGTTCACGATAGTACCTATTCGTTCATTTGACCATAGTCTTCATTAGTTCAGTTAATTCATGAATTGTCATCAATCATTTGATGTCTACCTCGAACTTGTCCTTTAATTCTTTTTAAAGTTTCAGTACTTGTGATTTTGGCGCTAAATAGTCCTATTCAAACAAATGGTCTCATTTTTTAAAATATATCCTATACTTGTATGATAATTTTTATTTTTTAGTGTGTCAAAATACATTTTATATTTATATATATAAGTTTAACTGGAAGTAAAAACGAGATGTAGCTCTATATAGTCATGATCTCTCTATATACACCATACAGGTATATAGTACGTAAAAGGAGGTTTTCTTATGGATCACCATATCCATCACGAACATACTCATCATGAAGACCAACAAATGAGTGCTTCACATCATGAACATGAAGGAATGATCGGAGACTTCAAGAAAAGATTTCTCGTATCGTTAATGTTGACCATTCCAATCCTGCTACTTTCCAAAATGATTCAAGAATGGTCGGGTATCAACATTAGCTTTCCATATGACGACGTTGTTTTGCTTTTGCTATCCACAATTGTCTACTTCTACGGTGGATGGCCGTTCTTAAAAGGTAGCTTAGACGAAATGAAACAAAAAAATCCGGGGATGATGATGTTGATCGCTTTAGCGATTAGTGTTGCATACTTTTATAGTGTGGGCATCATCTTAGGTCTAGGAGAGGGACATGACTTTTTCTGGGAGTTAGCAACGCTCATAGATATTATGCTTTTAGGACATTGGATTGAAATGAAGTCAATCATGGGCGCGTCTAACGCGCTACAAGAATTAGTCAAATTGTTACCCAGTATTGCACATCGAATTGATGATGAAAAAATAGAAGATATTGCGGTGTCGGAATTACAGACTGGTGACGTGATTCTGATCAAACCTGGGGAGCAAGTTCCAGTTGACGGTAAGATAATAAAAGGAGCAACAACAGTTGATGAATCGATGCTGACAGGTGAATCTCTTCCCATCGAAAAGAAAATGGACGACAACGTAATTGCTGGCTCCATTAATCAAGAAGGAAGCTTGACTGTTGAAACGAAAAATACAGGTGAAGGCACGTATTTATCGAAAGTGATCGAATTAGTCAGCGAAGCGCAGGCATCTAAATCTAAAACACAAAATTTAGCGAATCGTGCAGCAAAAATTCTCTTCTATGTCGCTGTTTTTGCCGGTGTGTTGACATTTATCATTTGGCTTGCATTAGGATATCCGCTCAGCATTGCTATCGAACGTATGGTGACTGTCATGGTTATTTCGTGTCCCCATGCACTAGGACTTGCAGCGCCATTGGTCGTCTCTGTCTCGACGGCGCTGTCTGCTAAGAAAGGTTTATTGATTCGAAATAGGACGCAGTTTGAAGAGGCACGGAAATTAGACGCCATTATTTTTGATAAGACAGGTACTTTGACGCAAGGTAATTTTGGTGTGACGGATTTGATGCCGGTTGATGAAATTTCCTCAAACGAACTACTTCGTCTAGCAGCGGGAGTCGAACGTTCATCACAACATCCTCTTGCTAAAGGTGTAGTAAAAAGAGCAGAAGAGCTACAACTATCACTTCCATCGATTGAAGATTTTATGTCTATTACAGGAGTCGGATTGGAAGGGAAAGTAGAGGGTACGTTAATTCGTGTAGTGAGTCCTCGATATATTCGTCAAGAAAAAATAACGGTTGATGAGCTCGCTTTTGAAAAATTATCTGAAGAAGGAAAGACTGTCATATTTGTATTGAAAAACAAGCAATTACTAGGAATGATTGCACTTGCTGATTTAGTAAGAGAAGAAGCGAAAGAGACTGTGACTGCTCTTAAAAATAAAGGCATAAATTCAATCATGCTCACTGGTGACAATAAAAAGGTTGCACATTGGGTTGCCAAACAGTTGGGTATTGACGAAGTTCATGCAGAAGTTTTACCTGATGATAAATCAAGACAAGTAAAGAACATTCAATTGGAAGGTAGGAAAGTAGCCATGGTGGGTGATGGCATTAATGATGCACCCGCACTGGCACAAGCTGACGTAGGGATTGCGATTGGTAGTGGAACCGACGTGGCAGTCGAAACCGCTGATATCGTACTGGTCAGAAGTAATCCGAAAGATGTTCTCTCTATCCTTGAACTTTCCCGAAGCACTTATAACAAAATGATTCAAAACCTATGGTGGGCAGCTGGTTATAATATTATAACAATACCACTAGCAGCCGGCGTTCTAGCTCCCTATGGTGTGATCTTATCCCCAGCCATTGGGGCAGTACTAATGAGTCTTAGCACCGTCATTGTTGCTGTAAATGCTAGAACGTTAAAAATATGAAATCATTTGAAGTGATTTCAGAACTTATTAGTAGCCAAGCACTGGATTTAATCGCGTGTAAAAAGTCTATGAGTATTCGAAGACTTTTTACACGCGATTTTAATTTTATTAGAATATATGATTATGTCCATATAGAGAACATAAAACAGAGCTGTAACGTTCAGTGTGATGGAAGGGACTGTAAGCCGACTTTTAGATTGCTCCTAGTCTTTCTCCTCTCAAAAAAGCTTTTCGATTGCGAACACAGTAAGCCAGCGTCCTGATACGCTGTCCGTTTTTTTGAGGTCTGCCTCCGTTCGTCCGTGACCCTTCTAATTTTTTGTACGTTTCAGTTCGTATTTTCAAATCTTCGTAAATCGAATCGGATGAACGTATAAAAAATAATAACGAATGCTTCTTTAAAGCCAATAAAGTAGTACGTGCTAGTTCTCCGACCATGTTGTCACTCCAAAGATTATTTTAGACAGCAACAAAATTCGAGGGTACTATATTCAAATGTTCATTTGAATATAGTACCCATTGTGCTATATTTATCTTAGAAATTAAAATTTAAAGGAGGAGATTCTGTTGGCGCACGACCATAGTCATAGTCATAACAACATAAATATAAAGGCACTGAAGTGGTCTTTCATGCTAATCTTTTTATTTATGATTATTGAAGTTATTGGAGGGATTTGGACCAATAGTCTAGCGTTACTTTCAGATGCTGGGCATATGCTAAGTGATGCTGCTGCACTTGGGCTTAGTTTAACAGCATTAATGTTTGGACAACGAAAGGCTACGGATCACAAGACATTCGGATACAAGCGTTTTGAAATTTTAGCGGCCTTCTTGAACGGAATCACCCTGATTGCTATTGCACTCTATATCTTCTACGAAGCATATCGACGTCTGCTTGAACCTCCTGTAGTTTTAAGCTCAGGTATGCTGATCATTTCAACTATCGGCTTACTAGTTAATATTGTTGTCGCATTCATCCTCATGCGGGCGGACAAAGACGAAAATTTGAACGTCAGAAGTGCCTTTTTACATGTGATCGGAGATCTGCTTGGCTCAATCGGTGCCATTATTGCGGCAGTGCTGATAATATTCTTCGGTTGGACGATAGCCGATCCGATTGCGAGCTTAGTAGTCGCGATTCTTGTATTTATCAGTGGTTTGCGTGTAACAAAGGATTCATGGCATATTTTGATGGAAGGTGTCCCATTCAATTTAAACGCCAGTGAAATCAAAAGTGCGCTACTTGCCATTGAAGAAGTGGAAGAAGTACATGACTTTCGTCTATGGTCCATCACATCTGATTATCATGTACTAAGTTGCCATTTAGTAGTTAAATCGGATGAAGCACGAAAGGGTGTACTTAGACAGGCCCGTACGTTGATTCATGACCAGTTTGATTTACAAGATCTTACGATTCAAATCGAGTGTACAGGTATCGATGAATGCTCGCATGCGGCACATGAGAGCCACGCTCATTGATAAATGAACGTTGTAAAATACTTTAATCGAATAGAAGGAGGTGTTGACCTTTCCCTTTTCTGATTAACTTCAGAAAGTGGGAGGGTCGAATCATGTTATGAAACAAAAGAAGGTTTTAGTTGTTGTAACGTTGCTGATCGTGTTTTTAATAGTTATTTCAATGTTTTTGATCAAGAACAATGCTGTTCAAGAAAAAAAGAGTACAGTCCTAAATGATACGGTAAAAATAGAAGGTCAACCGACACAAGGAGAAAACGCTGCACCTGTTTCAATCGTCGAGTTCGGAGATTATAAATGTCCGTCTTGTAAACAATGGGGGGAAACGGTTTATCCGAAGTTGAAAAAGGAGTTTATTGACACTGGTAAGGTACAGTTCAGCTATATCAATGTTTTATTCCATGGGGAAGAATCGATTTTGGCCGCTAAGGCATCGGAATCTGTTTATCGCCAAGACAAGAAGGCATTTTGGACATTCCATAAGGCGATTTATGATGCACAACCGAGAGTCGAACAGCATGATGACCCATGGGTGACTGAAGAATCCCTGTTAAGAATCGCTGCAAAATCAGTACCAGACATTAATCAAGAACAACTCACATCTGATTTAAGAAATAATGCGGACATCCTTGATGAAGTGTCGAAGGACGATGCACTCGTGAAAGAACACGGTGTCGAGTTGACACCTACGATCGTGATCAATGGTATTAAACTCGATGACCCGTTTGATTACGATACGATTTCCCGTGTGATTGAAGAACAGGTAACGGCCGATGAATGAACAGGTGCGACGTTATGGTATGTATATAGCGTGGATCATAGCACTCGCTGCCACACTCGGTAGCCTGTACTTTAGTGAGATTCGTGGATTCGTACCTTGTGAGCTCTGTTGGTCACAACGTATTTTCATGTATCCGCTCAGTATCATCCTGGGCATTGCCGTATTCAATAATGATTCAGGTGTGGTTCGATATGTATTACCACTTAGCCTTATCGGGGGAAGTATTTCTGTCTACCACTACATGGTTCAAAAGATTCCAGGATTTGCTGAGGTCAAGCCATGTCTTCAAGGTGTCCCTTGCAACGTACAATATATTAATTGGTTAGGTTTCATAACGATTCCCTTCCTTGCCCTGACAGCATTTTTGCTAATTACGCTGATTATGATTGGAGTTCGACAAGCGTTTAAAAAAAATTAAGTTAATAAGAGAGAGTCACTTCATCTCATTTAGCGATTTTCTTCATGTCATGAGTACGACTAGAACATAAGGAGGGAAAACATAAAAGTTTCTTTTTTAATTTATAGCTTATTCCTGATTGAATCGACGGGATAAGGAAAAGAAAATCGATTATATAAAAAAGACAATGTCTCATTTCACTTTCGAAATGAGACATTGTCTTTTTTATACGACTGGAAGATTGTATATCGTTAAAACTCTTGATCAAGAAGATACTAAAGTGAATTTTTTAATCAAAACGTCAAAGAAATACTATACAAGAAAGCTAAAAATAAGGAAACAGACATTCCTAATCCTAAAAAAAGTGTTTTGATCGATTCATTCGTTTTTCTAATAAGGAATACTACCAATCCCCCGAAAAGAAGACCGATCACTAGGAACAAGACGGATGTCATTCCTGGTTCAAACTCGATGTTTGAATATTCAAAGCGTAGATTAGGGAAGACGAAAGCAGACAGCTGTCCGGCCCCACTTGATTTGAGTGTATCCTCTACGGAGTGAGGTGGCTCTTGCTGACCGAGCAACGCAGTTGCTGCGAAGATGAAGAGAATCAGTGTACCTTCCATGCGCATTCTCATCTGTTTGACTTTAAGCGTTTGTTTGGAAGAGGCATAACTCCATTTCCCATTCATGAAACCGATGATCAGCACAGGGAGAATTAAGACATGTTTCCATAGTAAGGCTTGACCATACGGTAAAATCCAAGAATTCGGATAGTCGTCTACTTTCACGACGACGGACATCAAATAGATGCCGGATCCGAGGATAATCAAAAAGCATAGTGTCACGAGCGGTCTGAACCATTCCAACACGTCGTCCCAACGGGGATTCGATGCGTTGGAATAACCTAATACGAGTAAACCGCCAGTCCAAATGAAGACAGACAAAGCATGAGCGGTATGTACGAGTAATCCTTCTGCACCTGTGATGCTGGAGGCGTGTCCGGACCATGCGAGTGTACCAACCATGGCAAGCAACAAAAAAAGGGCAAACTTTAAGCGTCCCGAATGGAGTGACGTATTCCTGACGACCAGAAAAAGTAATATGCAACAGATTGTCATCAAGATTAAGGCATTTCCAGCTTCGAATGTGAGCAGAACGGACCGCAGAGTCAACCACAGTCCGATGTCTTCTTGCAAATAAAGCACGATACGTATGACCGACAATGAAAAGAAAACAGGAATTAATAGGATGAGAAGTCGTATCCATCTTATCGGGAACGCTACATCAGGTCGATAAGTGGGAGGAATGAGCTGTAACGAGAAATGACCGATCAACAGTGCAAAACAGGCGTACAGCAATGTATCTCCTAAAATATAGAGCAAAGTCATTTTGTTCGCCCCTTCAAAACAATCTGATAAAAGAAGAACAGTAGCATGATAAATAATCCACCGGCGATTAGAAATGGAAAGAAATCAGTATCTTCAGCGGTGGACGTTGTCGTCTTCACGGTTTCCGCATCGACGTCTTTCTGTTGGGTGGGCTTCGGCTTCGGCTGATCGCTCGTTTCGCTCGCGGTCGTTTGGGTTTCGATATTGAACAGATAGGTTCCTTCGATAGGATGTCCATCTGTACCGATGATCTTCCATTGGACGCGATACCGACCAGATGTCAGTTCTCGATCGAGCTGGAACGTCATACGTCGCCTTTCTTGTGTGAAAGTACCCTTCAGTGCATCCGAAGACGTGGAATCAAATACTTGAATACTTCCACCAGCTTCGATGTTCGTCTCGAAGTTCAACGTGATGGTTTTTGTAGGAAGAACAGTCTCATCTGCCCGGGGTGTGGAAGATTCGAGCCCAGTGTGAGCCGAGACTTGTACAGGACACCACAAGAGCATTCCTGATAGCAGTAACAATAGGTAATTTACTCGAAGCATCTTTTCAACTCCTTTATGTTTGTTATGTACGGTCAAAATCATAAGGGATAAAAACAGACACCTCAAGATTTTTTTGACGCTTACATTAGGAAATGCTAATATGATGATAACATATTAATGAAAACGAGTATGAAAAAGGAGTGAACATTTTGGAACAATTACTGGAACCATTGGACTTGAAGGTGAGGGTCGTTCATGGTTTTTCTAATAAAACACGACTTCAAATCCTAGAGTGTATCTATGATGGTGAAAAGACCGTGACAGAAATCGTCGAGGCGGTCCAAGGGAATCAGTCCAACGTTTCACAGCATCTAGCTTGTCTAAAAGGATGCGGATTGATTCAAAAACGGACGCAGGGAAAGTATGGCTACTACTCCCTACGCAACGAGACAGTCAGGGAACTGTTACGACTATTCGGGACACTGACGCTCGAAATCGGACAGGAATCAGCTTGTTGTGAACATCACATCGAGGGGGCGGAATAATGGCCAGCTCCTGTTGTAACAACGGCTCTACAAAAAAAAGCGAAGCAAGTGAACCAAAGGCTGTTTCTGCATCAATCACAACAACGTGCTGCGCCTCGAACGAAGACGATTGACTCCAAACAAAGGATATACAGTCGAGTTGCTGTTCGAAATCGACATCCGAGATAGCCGGTACGAGCATACAAACCGAATCTTCCCTTCCTAAGGAAGAGGATACTTGCTGTAGCACGATGTCAAAGACAGAGGCAAAAAAATCAGAAACAGATACCTGTTGTTCTTCGGGTAATGCTTCCTCGGATTTGATTCAGCCTGATCATACAACTCATACCTACCGAATAGAAGGGATGGATTGTCCATCCTGTGCAGTGACTCTTGAGAAGGGATTAGTGACGATAGCGGAGTACCAGAAAGTGTCCGTCAACTACGGTGCGGCCCGCTTGAAAATTGAGAGCGAATCAGCACTGGATGATCGTCGGCTTCAAAACGAGGTGAAGAAGTTAGGATTTCAACTTATTGTTCCAAATAAAGAGGAAAAACATGTTCAGACGTATGCGGTTTCGGGGATGGATTGTAGTAGTTGTGCTAAAACGATTGAGCAGCATTTCCAAAAAATAAATGATGTGCAGACTGTCACGGTATCTTTTGCACGTGGAGAAATGGAGATCGAACATCATCTTGATGCACAACAGGTGAAAATTGAGCTAAATAAGATTGGCTTTGATGGACACGTCAAGGGAGAAGAGCCTTCCGAACCTTCGACACGCTCATTTGAAGGGATATCATTGGTCTTATCCGGTATTCTGATTGGATTAGGGCTACTCCTGCAAACCATAGAAATTATGTATCTACCGAACGCGCTGTTCGGAATCGCATTGATCCTAAGTGGATGGAAAGCTTTCCGGAGCGCATTTTATGCGGTTCGCGCCCGATCGCTCGACATGAACGTGTTGATGAGTGTGGCGGCCATCGGTGCAGCACTCATTGGTGAATGGCTCGAAGGGGCGACTGTCGTCTTCCTCTTTGCCATCGGGAACCTACTCCAGAATCATTCACTTGCCCGGACGCGGACTTCAATTCAGAAACTGATTGAACTGTCTCCGAAGGAAGCCTTCGTGCTGACAGCAGAGGGCGTTATCCGGAAATCAGTGGAAGCGGTGCGGATTGGAGAGAAGATTCGGATTCGACCAGGTGATCAGGTTGCGCTGGACGGAATGATCTTGAAAGGGACGACGACCATCAATCAAGCGCCGATCACGTATTTGCCGGAACGCTCAACATGGATCGTTCGTTCGACATGATCGTCGAGAAGACGTATCAAGAGACGACGCTTGCGCACATCATTGAACTGGTCGAGGAAGCGCAGGATAATAAAGCACCGAGTGAAGCGTTCATCGATCGTTTCGCGAAAGTGTATACACCGTTCGTCTTCCTAGGTGCATTGTTGCTGATGATCGTCCCACCTTTACTCCAACTTGGTAGTTGGGGAGAGTGGTTCTATAAGGGATTGGAATTGATCGTCATCGCCTGTCCGTGTGCGCTCGTCATCTCGACACCGGTCGCGATCGTGACGGCGATCGGAAATGCTGCCCGTAACGGCGTCTTGATCAAAGGCGGAGTGTTTCTAGAAGAGGCGGGGAAAATCAATGCCATCGCCTTCGACAAGACGGGAACGCTGACGAAAGGAACACCGAGCGTTCAACGGTTCATCTCGTTGTCACCTGATCGACGACTCGCTCTACAAGTCGCGCATTCACTAGAACGGCATTCCAGTCATCCATTAGCTAAAGCCATCACGACATATGCGAGTGAAGAAGGTATCCGACCACTTGAAGCGAATACCACCGTGAATCAGGTCGGGAGTGGAGTATCTGGAACGGTTGATCAAGTGATCTATCAGATTGGCGGAATGAAATGGTTTCGGGAGATGGATTATGATATCGCTCCGATCGAATCCGACGTTCGAAAAGCTGAAGAACGTGGTCAGACGGCAGTGCTCGTAGGAAGCGCGTCGCGTTTACTCGGTCTTTTCCTCTTATCGGACGATGTACGAGAAGAGAGCGCTGCGGCTTTACGTAAATTAAGGGAAGACGTAGGTGTCGAGCAACTCGTCATGTTGACGGGGGATAACGCAGGAGCAGCGCACCATATTGGGGGACAATTACACTTAGATGCTGTGCATGCTAATCTATTACCCCAGGATAAGGTGAAAATCATCGAACAGATGCAGGACCGAACGTTACGAACTGCGATGGTCGGTGACGGGATCAATGATGCCCCTGCTTTCGTAACGGCGGATGTCAGCATCGCGATGGGAGGAGCTGGGACGGACACGGCACTTGAGACGGCAGATATCGTCTTGATGGCAGATAACCTGCATAAGCTCCCCTATACCCTCGACCTCAGCCGTGCGACGATGCAGATTATTAAACAAAATATCGTGTTTTCTATCGTAATCAAAGTCATCGCGATGGCGCTTGTTTTCCCAGGGTGGTTGACGTTATGGATGGCGGTTCTCAGTGACACGGGTGCGGCTGTCCTCGTGACCCTGAATGCGTTACGCCTGCTGAAGAAGCGGACATCGCGAGGACGCACAATTCCACCATTATAGGTACGTTCGAACGACTGGTTCTTGGAAAAAGAGCCGGTCGTTTGTCGTGGTTAATCGTTTGACGAGAAATCATGAAGCGTATGTGCGGGTCATAGTATCTAGGAAGATTCGATTGACACGTTGGATCCCGACGTAAAAAAACGTAAAAATGTAGGAGGATGAGCGGGATATATCGAAAGAAGTCAATCATGCATTGCGAAACGAATCGATGAGGAGAGTGACATACATGCGTATTACCGTCGCGATGGAGTACGGGATTGCTACCATTCTTTATGTAGGGCAAGAGTCGACCTCTTCCCGATCAGGGAAAACAAGGTACGTCACGATAGAGGAGATTAGTAGAGCGTGCGGAATATCTAGAAATCATTTAAACAAAGTAGTGTATCTATTAGGACAATCCGGCTTACTGCATACATTTCGAGGGAGGAACGGAGGGATGACCCTCGGTAAGCCTCTTTCGGCTATCTCGTTAGGTGAAGTCATCCAACTATTTCAAACCGAATGGCATTGGTCAGAAGTCGGTTCCTTCCAGCGACGCATTCAATCACTTCTTCAAGTCCCTTTACAGGAGGCACAGCATTCTTCTTATCTTGTACTGAATCAGATTTCGTTTGCTGATTTATTGAAACAGATGTGATGACGTCAGATAATCGCGTCTGAATTAGCTAAGAGACCTCCAGAATGTCTAGGGGAAAGGCTTATTTGAAATGGAACAGCTGATTCCTCCGAAGAATAAGAGAGTACTTTTCAAGGATGATCCACTCGGGAAGAGGCGCGAAAAAGGATAGCTATCATCTTCAATTTTATGTGAAATCAAGGTAATGGAAATACAGGAAGGGCTCTTTTGACGATTTTTCGTCATCAGAGCCTTCACTTATGATCTGCATTGTAAAAGGTATGAAGTTGAATACGCAATAAAGAAAGTGAGTCGAAAATTAAAAGTGACCTACAAGTCGTTAAGGCGTGAACGAGACGATTGACTTAAAAAATAAAGGAACTGACGGAAGGAGACTGAAATTGGGCGTATCACTAATCTTATTTTTTATCGCAGGACTTGCTGAAATCGGTGGAGGCTATTTGATATGGCTTTGGTTACGAGAAGGAAGATCGATACATATGGGAGTAACGGGAGGTATCTTGTTGGCGCTATATGGCATCATCGCAACACTTCAAACATTTCCGAGCTTTGGGAAGGTGTATGCTGCTTACGGTGGTGTTTTTATCGTCCTCTCTGTGCTCTGGGGATGGGGAATAGACAAGAAAGTACCCGATTTTTATGACTGGGTGGGAGCCTTTATTTGCTTGATCGGTGTAGCGGTCATGCTGTGGTTCCCTAGAGGATAGCATGTCAAGGTAGCGATTCATCTTACGGCGCAGTTGAAATAGTAAAAGAGTGAATAATAGGGAAAAGACGCTAGATCACAGCAATTCACTTCAAAATAAATGACTGGATGAAGTCACTCGTGCATTCGTCAAGTTTCATTAGAAAAGCGACGCATGCACGATGAACTTAAAACAAAACGCTATCGTGATGCAAAAAGACGCCGTATCATCCTTCGTGCATGCTGACTATATGAAGACACGCACGACTGATGATCACATTTCATCCTAACATTTGAACGCTTACTATTTGCTTGAACGCGACGATCTCGATGTCGAGGTTGCGTTTGACGAGATGGACCTCCTCTCGCACGTAATCGAGCTTCTCGACGAAGGCATCGAAACGATGCGTCAAGGGACCATTCATCGCCGTCACCGTGACGATGTCTCCGCTGAAGATGGCGTCGTTCAAGGCGTTCTCGATCGTTCCATCGATTGGTTCCTCCGTATCCTCGAACTTGAAATGATGGACCTCCTGGTAATAGCGTTTCAGCAATCCTTTATGTTCAGGCATCAGGAACGGAATCCATTTCTTATTGCCCCGATCTTCATAACTCATCTAAAGCACCCCTTTTCACAATAAGAACGTTTGTTCTTATTATATTCCGCGGAACTATGTTCTTCAATCAATTTCTTAGAACAATACATCAATGATGTTTGTTAGTTGAAAAAATAGGAGCTTTAAGTTTTCAAAGCAAAAAACGTCTAACAATCGAATGAGCGATTGTTAGACGTTGAGATAAAAGATGTATAGCTTAATTTTTAAATACAGAACGGTCGTTTTTCATCGCAATAACTTTGAAGATTGGAGCAAATTCTTGTTCTGTTACTCCGAATGCTGTCATGAATTTATTAAACATGGCTTGTTCTTCTCGCTCTGCTTCTCCATCAGATAGCGAAGAGTCCACTAGATTAGCAAGAATACAGAGTTTTTGCTCATGATTTAATACTGGTGCAGCCTCTGCCAAGAATGTATCGATAGAATTACGATCAAAGTATTTAAATACTTTTTCCATTAAATCATCATTGTTATCACCAATACGAATTGTGCCTTTCTTACTCTTTCCACCTAGCACAGCTAGTAGTTGACCAATCTCTTCGTTATCGAACTCTCCATCTGAAGCCATCATGTAGACAAGCGATGTTGCGAATGCAAAATGAGGGTGCATGCCTTGTTTACTTTTTGTACTGTCACCTTTAAACATATCAAATAATCCCATTACAATTGCCTCCTTAGTTGTTTTGATTCGCCGCGTATCTCAACTGTTCTACAAGTGAATCGAGTCGACTTACAGTAACGTCACGAATCGTAAGTTTTTTACTCCCAAATCCTTTTTTATGTGTCAGATAAATTATTCCTTCGTTTACACCAAACGGATTAATTGGAATTGGAATGATATCAAAATCTACTTCTTTAATTTTAGCAAACGGAATCTTTTCAATTGTCCCACTTGGCATGATCGAACCTTTATGAATAGAGAGAACGACATCTGTTTCTGTCATTAGAAGAAAGCCATACTTAGTTAAAGATGGTTGAACACCTTCTAACGCATAAAAAAGCTGATCGGACTTAAATTCTTTTCTCAATGCCTTTAATGTGATTTCGATGTAAGATCGTTCGATTTTTGGTAACTTCATTTTTAAGTCTTCTAGCGTACTCAAACTAATTGGAAAAGTACTATTTTCTAACTGGTTGTTAATTGCATCTAATTTACCCATTTAAAAACTCCTTAACATGATTATATTGTAAATTTTATCATGTATTTTGAAGATAAAACAGATAAAAACTGAACTGTTATATAAATAAGTAATACAAAAAGACAAGTGCAAGATGCACTTGTCCCAAGGATCAATTGTTCATTCTCCGACCATTCCGTCATGGTCGTTGTCCCGCATATATTGATACAACCAGTGCTTCTCCGTGATTGGCATCGTAAAGCCTGCGTCCTTCGCTTCCTGGATCGTCACTTGACCATTGCCGTCGGTATCGACGCGCGAGACGTCTTCGGTCGCTGCAGTATTAGGAGCTGATTTCGATGTTGGTTCTTTTTTCGTCTCCTTTTTCTTCGTCAGACCAAGTGCAGCATTTGTCTCGTCTGGATTACCGTTCTTGAACCGGTCGACGACGGTATTCCCGCGAACCGTATACGTATACTGATACGCAGATGGAATCATCGTCGACGTATTCGGATAGGTGATCTGCACTTCAAAGTTCGTTGCGCCACCCGCCTTGCGGATGACGTCCTCCATGTACGCCTGATCACCATGACGATTCAGTGTACTGTCCTGCGGAGTGATGTTGTAAGCGTTCGAGACGCCACCGAGCGAGTCGGCGATGATATGTCCTTCATCGAGGTCTGCGCGTTCGACGCCAGGCACCTTCGCCTCATCAGAGTAGTAGCGTCCGTCACGCGAGACGTCTTCTGTCGCATCATTCTGGAGGACGATCTTCTTCGCGATGACGCGGACCAGCTGACCATGCTCATTCGTGAACGCCCAGTATTTCCGGTCACCGAATCCGATGTCGACGACGACATTCGCCTGGCGATTACCGGACAGATCTCCACCATCGACTAAAATCTTCTTATATCCTGTGAAAGAATCCTTCGGGGGCGTCTTTGATTCCGTTGATGGATTCGTATCATCTGTTTTTTCTGATTGTTGATCGGAGTCCTTTTTCGCATCGGTCTTTTGTGTAGTGGTGTCGTCCTGCTGCGCTACTTGCTCTGTTTGATCGGGTGGAGGTGAGGTCGTCTCCGTATCTGTACATCCTGCCATCAATAGAACGGAAAGGGGAATCGCTATGTAAGAAATCTTCATGAGTGTACTCCTTTACTGTTCAGTCTGTCATTGCGTCCTTCATTATAACGCTACTTACCAGTTCTTGCTGTCTTATTCGGTATTCGTAAGGCGATAAAATGATTCTTTCAAAGGCATGGAACAGAGCGGTACCGCTCTGTTTGATGGAAAGGGATCGCAAGCCGTCCTGTTTCCGTACTCTAGCTCGCTCCTCGTCGGCGCAAGGGCCATCAAAAAAAGCCGCTGCCGTTCCTTGTCTTCCTCCGCGTTTTGGCTCAAAGCAAAGCTTTTCGCTCGCGGGCTTCGGAAGCCTTCGTCCCGGTGCGCTGTCCGCTTTTTTTGATCTTTCCCTGCGGTCACCCTTGCGCCGTCTCGCAACGCTCGCTGCGTTCCCGTCAACAGGACGGCACCGTGTCGGACTGCATCCCACTCGCGAAAGGAGCTTTTCCATGAAACTGACTACACTCGTTGAAATCACTCGTATCCGCCAAGAGGTCCGAGAACCGGACGTCGCGCTCGAGACGACGCACATCACGTCCCCCGAGGACGCGTTCTGTATCGCCAAGCGCTTCATCCAGGACGATGACCGTGAGGTGTTCCTCGTCATCCTACTCAATACGAAGAACCGCGTCATTGCCGTCCATCGGGCACACGTCGGTAGCATCAACTCGAGCGTTGTCCATCCCCGAGAAATCTTCAAGTCCGCCATCCTCAACAATGCGACGTCACTCATCGTCAGTCATCAGCACCCGAGCGGTGACCCGCATCCGTCACGTGAAGATATCGAGGTGACCGAACGGCTCGTCGAGGTCGGACGCATCGTCGGTATCCAGCTTCTTGACCACATCATCGTCGGTGCCGGAGAAGAATACGTCAGCTTGAAGGCACAAGGTGTTCTTTAAAGGGGATAATAGAGCGTAGACGGACGGGACACCTCCGTCCTGTCTGCGTGTAAGGGCATGGATGAAAAACGACGACGTTTTTCTTTTGAGAGAGCGCAAGCGAGTAAGGGATGGATTCGTCCCGAATCCAAGGGCAATGAGAAACCCGCAGTGGACGGATCCACTGCGGGTGTTGGTTTAAAATAAAGTTTGATCAAAATGAAGCGACAAAGGCTTATCTTACGTTAAATTTAAAGAACCCGTTTTGAAAAAAGTTTGATCAAAACGGGTTCTTTCTTTATAAAGTATTACACTATTTTTATAAAAAAGTTTGATAATTCTCTACTGTATTCTTCAAAACAGTACCCAATTACGAAAGATCTTATTTTGATAATAACCCCATTATTTCTCCTTCATCATTAATCAACCCCTTAATTTTAGCTGTTGATCTTCAATGAAATATATACAATCTGCTACACAATCAATAAACCTGCGATCATGTGATACGAAGATAATAGTGCCTTTATATGCTGTAATAAATCTTTCTAACGCTTCAATAGCATAGATATCTAAAAAATTGGTTGGTTCATCTAACAATAAAATATTATACTCTCCTAAAAATAATTGACATAATTGTAGACGAATCGCTTCACCACCACTTAATGATTTTACACTTTTTAATATATCTGTGCCGACAAACAACATGGAATGTAGAACGCTTCGTAAAAATCTCTCATCGTATTCAGAACGATTTTTCAGAAATTCCAATACCGTTTCATCCCTTGTATATTGATAGCTCATTTGACGAAAGTATCCAATTTTTGCTTTTGGTGAAATTGTTAAACCGGGCGCATTGATAGCAATATGGTGGAGTAAAGTACTTTTGCCAGCACCATTTTTACCCGAAATTGCAATTTTTTTACCAAGCGGCATTTGAAAACTTACTTCATTTAATAATACTTTGTTATCCACTTGAAGAGTAAATCGGTCTGCCATTATCGGAAATTTATTATGCAGCTCTAAATTTCTCGATTGATGGAAGTTTATTTGCCTATCCTCTTTTACAGCATCGACTTCCTGAAGTTTTTCCATTCGTTGCTCAATGGCCTTTGCTGCACGCTGCATAGCTTTTTGGCTCGTACCTTTGGATTTTGTCATAAAGGACTTATCCGGCTTTGCATTCGCATCTTTTTTTGACAATCGACCTGCTTGTGCAACTTTTTCAGCTTTCTTCATTTTTTCTTGTGCTGCTTTTTCTAGCCTGCTCTTTTCTTTTATGAACTGTTCATGTGCTTGACTCTGCTGTTCACGTTCTAACTTCTTTTGTGCCATGTAGTCGCTGTAATTTCCTGAATAGATTCGTACCTTACCTTCATGAACTTCCCAAATTGTCGTAACTAGTTCATCTAATACAGAACGGTCATGACTAATTAATACAAGCGCTCCGTAGTAATACCTAAGTTCATCGAGCAAAAACGAAATCCCCTCTTGGTCTAAGTGAGTAGTCGGCTCATCAATTAATAAAGCTTCATAATAATGAGTAAACAATTTAGCGAGTTTCATCCTTGTTTGTTCCCCACCGCTTAGCTGATTAGAGTCTTTTGGTACGTCTAATTTTCCAAGTAACACTGGATCAGCATCACGTACTGATGGAGTTTCAAGTTGCTCAAAATAGCCATTCTCAACAAGCCGATTCACCTTTCCCGTTGTTGGCTTAATGATACCCGCCAGTAATTTTAGTAACGTGCTTTTACCTGCACCATTTTTACCGACTATGCCGATACGGTCAAATTGGTGTACAGCTAATCTTTCAATCTTTAAAACCTCTTTATCTAGATATGTCACTTCTACATTTTCTAATTCAAAACAGATTTGTCCCATCTTTCGCTACCCCCGAAATATTTTTATTCCGTATCGATAGCTAGAATCGATACGAGCCTCTTTCTCAAAACCAAGCTCGTATCAAAAGAATAGTAAAAATTGCATGAAATTCCCCTCCTATTTTGCTTTCCTTACGATAACAGCATTTAATACAATTAATATACCTGTAATCAAAAATAATACGGCCACATTTGTTAAGTGGATCAGAACCCCAGCAAATGCGTAACCCAACGGTGTTGCAAGTAATGCCAAACTTCCAACAAAACTAAACACTCTCCCAAGTAAATGAGGTTCAATTTCGGTTTGGATAAGAGCATAAAACGGAGCTGAAAATAATGGACCAGACAATCCCACTAGACCAGCCATTACGATAAATCCATAGAATAAAGTTGATGGAAGTGTGCCAGAAATGAATAAGGCAATCCCCATCAGTATCATTCCGCTAACAATGAGTTTCAATTTTTCAAATCGATCTCCGAAAATCCCCATTAATATACCACCAAAGATGAGGCCAACAGCAAAAACAATTTCGATTATTCCAGCTTCAACTACGCCCTTCTCGAAATGATTTCGTGTCATAAGCGGAAAGTAAGTGCCTAGCGGAATATACAGCACCGAAACAATCGTAATCGTGACTGTTAACCTTAATAAAACAGGATGTTTTACAAGTGCATGATATCCTTCTTTCATATCGCTGATAAAACTAGAAGAATCAACAGTTTCTGAACTCTGTACATTTGGAATGTGAATAAATAGCAAAATACTACTAGCAATTACTGCCCCAAAGACATCTAGTAATAGAACCCACTCAACGGAGCTTATCGCTAGTAATGACATCCCCGCTGCTGGACCAACAATATTTGATATAGAAGCCACTGTCTGTCCCCATCCAGAAACTTTTGTCAAATGCTCTTTTGGGGCTATTAGTGGAATAGACGCTTGCATAGCCGGCATATGGAATGCAGTTGCTAATGAACGAACGATCAATACAATTATCACCAATATAATACTCGGATCATAAAAATACATTGATACAAATAAAGCTAAACTTCCAAGTGCAACCGTCATATCTGCAATTATCATAATCACTTTTCGTGAATAACGATCAGTAATAGTTCCTGCAAAAGGACCTAACAATGCTTGTGGCATAAATCCAGCCAGTCCTGCTAATGTTAAAATCAGTGGAGAACCTCCTGATGTATCTGTTAACCACCAAATGATACTAAATTGAACAGCAGCACTGCTTAATAGTGAAAAGAACTGCCCTGTAAAAATCGCAATAAATTTCCGTTTCCAATTCATATTATCCATTTTCCCTACCTCCAAATAATAAAAAAATCACAAGCATCTGCTTGTGATTTTAGAGTAAAGGGAAAGAGATCCATCCTTATTTTTTGTGACTTGTAGAAAGTCATCACTAAACATACCTAGCTCTAGCATGAGCATGGCTAAGAAAGTGAAAAAGATAAAAATAAAGAAGGGCAGAACAAGTCGCCTTTCTCATCATAACATCTTTCCATCCCAAATAAATCAAACAGTATATTGCCTACATCAAAATAGTTAGACAAACCACAAGTATGGATTGGGTGGATTTTTGAAATGAAGATTATTAAAAAAGGACAGACTACTCCCGTTTACTCTGTAAATACAAACAGAGCCTTTGAACGTATTTAATTACTTGTTCAAAGATAGGGAACGTAGTCTCATAGAATGTGTCATTTTTAATAATCCTCCTAATAGTTTATAAAATACATTAGTAATTATATATTTTTAATAAAAAAAGTCAAGTTAACTAAGACTATTTTTATTGCACTGTACTGAATACCCTTTGGCATAAATACCAATATTTCAAAACTTAATATATATTTATCATAAATTTCTTCTGTTATGTGGTATTTTGGATAATGGCCCGTTTGCAGAAAAAAGATTACGGGTAGAAACTATAATCTCCCTTTCCATTTACTATTTTATAGATTGTTCTGCCTTGTATCAAGTGTTTGCCGTGCTTGCATAAAAAGTTGCATAAACAATGTTCCACTAAAAAAGAGACAAATGGCCGTTATATCAACGTTTGTCGCTTTTCCCTATGCCCCCAAACTTCCATTTGGGAACGTTATTATATTTATTGATGTATACGTTATAAATCCTTTTTAAACTACAGCACTTTCGTTTGTTTAAGTAGATTACTTCACAAATATAATAAATAAAATCTCATTTAACTATACTATCTACCAAAAAACAGGGTAACAGCGAGCTGGATTTAGGTCAAGGTTTCGGACACACAAAAGTTAAGTTTTTGTTTTGTCGCAACCACCATTTATGGAGTGTTCCATTTAAGTGTATTAAAAGGATTATTTATTAAACGTCTGAGATTTTACTGAATACCAACTTTTTAAAGTTACTCGTGTGCTTTACTTTATAAATCGCTAGGCTCTTTTCCCATTTAACTAAACCTTCTTTTAACCAACTACCTGAGCTGAATATAATGTATTTTAGTAAAGGCTCAATATGCAATTTAATATTTGAACAATCTAAGGATGTAATAATTAAAGTAGAAACACTACGCCCAGCGCGTTCAACTTCTAACAATGCAACTTCTTTTCCATTCCTTAGTTTTACATATGCCACTATATACTTTCTAGGAGTAATGCCATCATCTAAAAACGCAAATGAACGCTCTCCTATGTCAGTTAACTCACCAACATATGCCTCCACACTTTCTACAAAATAAGCTCTTGATAACTCATTTAATACTTCTTTAAAGTCCGCTAATTCACCATTAACATATGTATTTTGTAATGACTTAACTTCTAAGCCTCTTAATAGACTTGTTCCGCCAATATCCCCCATTGAACGGCTGTTATTAACTGCTTTGACAGTCTTTTTAGTGTTGTGATCAATTCCCTCGCGTTGTTTGGATGAAGTTATTCTTTGTTTAGTAATTACTAGAGCATCTACGTATTCATGAGTTAAAGTATCAGTCATTACTTCATCAAATTCATTTGTACGTCCATCAACTGTTACATCCGCTTCATAATCGCCTAAAGTTGAAAGGGGGAGAATTATACGTTTTCTTGGTTCATTCGATTTTTCATGACGAACAAGGCTAGGGTGAGTAATTTCCAAATTAGAAACCTGCAATTCTTTATCTAGCATCGCCTTAATATATAGAACTGTATATCCTGTTGGTGTTTTTTTCACACGTAGCTTTAGTTTGATTGGTGTTTGAAATGGCCATTCAAACTTAAGAGAGTCATTAAAATGAAAATTACTAGCTATACTTTCATATACTTTACGAGCGTTATTGTTCATTAATAGCCACACTAAATGATGTAAATACTCGTTCTTTAAATACTTTGCATTGTATGAAGACGCGAAGTGTAATCGTAATAAATCCGACTCATATTGTTCTGTGAAATATAACGGGAAAGAGTTCATTTCAAATAAACAATTCAACAGGAATGCATTCGGTGCAATGATTCCTCTAAGCACTTCAATTAAAGGTAGGTAGAAACGCTCCCCATTGTATTTGATAACGAAAGTTTGCGATATTTCTGTATATTTTGTCCCGCGTATTGAATAGTTTTGTTCAAAATAGCCAACGTAATTTGGATCTATTGTAATGATAATTTCTTCAGTTTGGTTAGGTGAGATAGGTTGCGTAATAACCCCATCTACGTAATAATGCTGGATTCTTAAAGAAGCTAATACAGTCCAATCAACTATTAACTTTTCAGTTGTATAATATCCATTAACTTTTCCACTAAAATAAACTGGCAGCACAATCTTTTTTTCGTATCTAAAAGGTGCACCGATCCATTCTAATTTCACGCGTGCACCTTGATCAAACGGCCAATTCTTAAGCTTTATATCTTTGCTTTTCATCGATTCCACCTTCCTGTAAATACGCCTCTAATATTGACCGAATCGTTTTAAAATCCTTTGACTTTATCCCTGCCAATCTTTGAACACGCCACAATTTCACATCGCTTGATTCATTTTTCAAATTATCAATGATTCTACAGCATCTGCGAATTTGAAATTGTTCCACACTTTCCGTAATTTGCTCAAGTAAACGCTTTGTAATAGGCAGCTGTTCTAAATGTCTTTCAAGATTGGCTATTATCCCTAAACGTTTACCTAAAAGAGATGTCGTAATTCGAATAGGCTTCTCAGACGCCCATAATTGCTCATATAGCGTTTTTATTGCAATTGTATAGCGGGTAAGAAAGTACATCTATTCTTTTCTATATAGATAGAAGGGTGTTATGGAGGATGCAGTAGTGAGACAGTAGTGGAGTGTACGAAGGTTTGAGGAGAGATAGCTGATTGAAGTGAATCGATCCTCTTGTAGATAGGTAGTGATGCTCTTTCTACTGGATGTACAGCATAAGAAGATTTTTCGGGCTCATGCGTGAGGCTGTAGGCTGCACGCAGCAACATCCTCATCGCACCGCTGCCCTCCTGCCGGATCGATAACGAGAGCTGCGACTCGCCTGCGCGAGGCATCTCTACGTTCCTGTTCCTTGCGACGGAAGGCACGGAGCGAAATAGAATAAAACATTTATTTAAAATGAATCTTTTAGTTCAAAAAAAGATGAAGCTCTTGATAGAGTTTTTGAGCATTTTCGATGGTTCTGTTTGAAGATGAAGTAGTCAAGACTTCAAGAGAGAACTCTTTGCGCATCTCTTCAAGAACGCTTTCGACTTGCTGTCGCTTCAGAGGTGAGTCTGTTGCATGTAAAAGTCGTGAATACATCTCGAGAAACGCTTCTAAAGCAACTTGTCGACAGCGATCTTGAAAATCAGACGAGTGCATGAAATGTTCTCCTTTCCATTATTTTCGCTAGAAGCAGTGAAAAAATAGTAAGTAAAATAAGATGATTTTTTTGATGATGTTCCTATTGGCTGTTGTTATGGCTAACAAAGTATAACGTCCACCACACGTGTGATTAGCTCTGTTTCTCATAGTAGTTTGTCGGGACATACTAGATGAATCAGTCGATGATATGAAGCAAAACTGATCAGGTGGAAGCGGTTTCGACACTTGGGGTGGGAGTGTGAAGAAGTTCGACAAGTTGATCTCGATTATCGAGTAAGTCCTCCAAAGAATGTTTCGCAAGTTCTTGATGAAAAGCGCGCAGTGCCCGTCCGAGAATCCCTTTGAGACGACAGACAGGGGCGATGAGGCATTGCCCGTTCGGACTGAAGCATTCGACAATATCGAGCGGTTCCATCTGACGGACGACTGTTCCGATGTTAATCTCTTTTGGAGCATGCGTCAGTCGGAGTCCTCCGTTTCGTCCTCTGACAGATTCAACATAGCCAAGCTTCGTCAATTGCTGGGTAACCTTCATCAAATGATTCGGGGAGATTGCATAGTGTTCTGCGATTTGTGGCATCGGTACGATTTCATTAGGATGAGCACCGAGGTATATCAAAGTACGAAGTCCGTAATCTGTGTATTGTGTGATGCGCATGGTTATCACTCCGTTCGAACAAGGAATGCTTATTTTATTTTCGTTTATCAATTGCAGTCAGTAAAATAGTCAGCATCCTCAGTCATAAATGTAATTCAGGAATTCCGTAGAATCTCTTATTTTGGTGACGCTGTATCTTGATAATAAGTGGAAGCACTACTGAATTCAATACTCGTAGAAAATAAAGATAGGATGAATGATTCAAGTGAAGTCATAAAGTGATGAGTAGTCGCATAGAAACGAGAAAACTGTAGGGGAGGACAATCAGTCGGAAATCGAAAAAATTCTTCAGAAAAGTGATGGTCAGGCAAGGAGATACTCCACTCGTGAGAAGAGAGGTTTATACATAAGACAAGACGCTGCCTGACATCCGGATGGACGAAGTTTTGAAAATCCAATTGCTCTTGATCGAGAAGTGAATACAGTCGTCGATACTCGACCAGTGAAACCGCTCTTTTCTTTTGAATGATCCGGATCGATAGGAGTCCAATGTTCTGTAAGATGTCATGACATTGAAAGTGTTGAGATAACCTTGGCATGAGAGTCAAACTTTGGGGTTCCGATAAGGTCGACATAACGAATTTTCTCCTTTCTATCACAGCCTTAATACTGTTTAACAACAGCATAAATATGTTATTAATACCTTGAATCCAAGGGATATAAACTTCTTATACCCTGATAATTTATTAGTACTTTTGATACTAGTTTTTAGAAAGGAAAAATAATAAAAAAGACTAAAAAAATGGATACTGATTTCAAAGAAGATGTATTCTGAATAGCCCTTTATAACTATATTTATATATACATAATGAGGAAATACGAATTGTGCATCTAAAAAATAGACGTCAAGAGGGTGAAGGTAATGGATTCGGATACGGTCAATCTTTCTTCTGGTATAGTGTTGGATTCTTTAAAAAATCATGTAGCGATGATTCGATTTGATTTGCAAAGAAAAGTAGTCGATGTAAATGATCTCTTTGCGAAGACGATGAAATATCGGAAGGAAGAGATGATTGGTATGTATCATCACCTGTTTTGTCCTCCCTCCTTTGTCAATAGTAATGAGTATAAGGAATTTTGGGAGAAGCTGTTCTTCGGATTAAGTACTTCTGAAAAAATCGAACGAATTGATTCTCTTGGAAATTCCATCTGGTTAGAAGCGACCTACATGCCGTTGATTGAAGACGGGGAAGTCATCGGGGTCGTCAAAATCGCGACGGATATTTCGGAGCGGCAACAATTAGTCGAAACGTATGCGAAGACGTTCGACACGATTGCAGAGACACTTGACGAAAGAGCGCTCTATGGGATTAAAGAGAGTGGATTATTGAAGAAGACGATTGAACATATGGCGAACGAAACGTTAGCGAACTATAAGGTCGTTCAAAATCTGCAAAAACAGGCGGACGAGATTACGCAGATTACTGCGACCATCAAAGGGATTGCTTCCCAAACCAATTTATTATCTTTAAATGCATCAATTGAGGCGGCGCGAGCCGGTGATCATGGCAAAGGGTTCAATGTCGTCGCAACAGAAGTCCGAAACCTGTCAAAACTTGTCGAACGTGCTGTAGTGGATGTTCGGACAACGACCGAAAAAATGAACGGAGAACTGGAAAAAGTATTGAAGGTAATGGACCAATCAGCAAAAGATACAACGGATAGCCTTCAAGTGATGGAGAAAACCGTCGACAGATTCAATAGTATGGGAGAAACCGCTGGAGAGTTAAACGTGACCGCTAAAGCCTTTACGTCGATTGTTTGATGAGCGGTGCGATGACTCACTCGATGCTTTATCGTACGATTCAAGTCCTTGATAGCAAGAGGATTTGAGTCGTATTTTTATGTATCGTCATTTCTATGCCGCGTTCAGCTTAGTAATAGTTTCCTCTATTTTCAAATAAGGACACACCTACGTACCGTAGCATGAATGGACAAAAAAACGATGGATGAAAAACGACGTCGTTTTTCTTTTGAGAGAGCGCAAGCGAGTAAGGAATGGATTCGTCCCGAATCCAAGGGCAATGAGAGACCCGCAGTGGACGGATCCACTGCGGGTGAGAACGTACATCTGGTCTTTTCTATGTAGTAGGGTGTGATAAAGGATGCAGTAGTAAGACAAGTAGTGGAGTGCATGAAGATTCGAGAAGAGATAGCTGACTGAAGTGAATGGATTATCCTGTAGATAGGTAGTGATCTTCTTTCTACTGGATGTACAACATGAGAAGATTTTTCGGGCTCATGCGTGAGGCTGTAAGCTGCACGCAGCAACACCCTCATCGCACCGCTACCCTCCTGCCGGACCGATAACGAGAGCTGCACATCGCCTGCGCGAGGCATCTCTACGTTCCTGTTCCTTGCGACGGAGGACACGGAGCGTTCCATAGAATTATAAAAAGGAAAATAAAAGGTTAGGGTTTAGTGGAAGGAATGGCATACTAAAGGAAAGAGTCTTGTCCGCGTATGAGATCGTTGTTAGTGCTTCGGTCGTGAATGATGTGTCGTATGCGAGGATATCTAAAAAGGAGAAACTACATATGAAATTTGGCGGATCGACCAATGTATTAGGTGCAGCACTTGCAAATGTCCCTCTACTCTACCTTGTACCGATTGCATTCGGACTTTTCTTATTGATCGATTTCTTGTTTACAAAAGAAAAGAAGAACTTTTTGAGCAGGACAGGTAAAATGCTTTTGGTTCCGCTCATTCTGATCGTAGGTGTCCTCATTTATCTCTATTGATTCGATATGCGTAGGAAGAATGATTATTTTTATGGCAGAAACGATCTTAAAAAGGTCGTTTCTTTTTTTTATGCGTGAAAAATTAATCGTGCATTGTTTCGTAACGACTCGGTTATTTTACATATTACTTCGCTTATCTTATCTAAGGTAATTCGTACAGCTTCTTAAATCATTCTATGCTGTGCTTAACAAAAACATTGAGGGGTGGAGTACATGAGTATAGTAGAGATGTTTGAGGTCATGGAGCAAGCGGAGGGAAAGCAAATCTCAGATAAGGTGACATTGATCGATGCCCAGCTTCGTTTCGTGCGAGAAGTGGATGGTTCGGTTGAGCACGTGACATGGTTTATCGATGTCGATCGATTGACACACTTTATGCAGAATCACTTTACTAAGCAGACCCTTTGAGGTCTGTTTTTTGTGTATCGATCTATACACCGGTTAACCTATTAAGAAAAATGATTAGGTAGAAAAAATAACCAACTATCTCCTATTATTCCCTGTATACTGAAGATAACTTACAAATCAGGAATGGAACGATGAAAGATGCAACGTAAATGGATGGGTGCTAGTTTAGCGCTCGCAAGTATTGGATTGCTCGTTGGACCACTGCAAGGCGCAGAGGCAGCGACACCGAAAATCAAGGTTCACTATATCGATGTCGGTCAAGGCGACGCCATCTATATCAAGATGCCAAGTGGTGAGGATATCGTCATCGATGGTGGCAACAAAGGGAAAGGCGATGAACTCGTCACTTATTTGAAGAAACAGAAAGTCGGCGACATCGAGATGTTGATCTCGACGCATCCGGATGCTGATCACATCGGGGGGCTTGATGAAGTCCTCGACTCGTTCAAAGTCAAGAGCGTCTATGCACCGAAGGTCAAGCATACGACGCAAGCCTACAAGGACTTCTTGTTGGCGGTTAAACGCGAGAAGCTGACGATCAAGACGGCAAAGGCAGGCGTCTCGCTTCCGGTCAAAGGCGTGAAGGCGCAGTTCGTCGGACCGGTCAAAGACTATGCGAAGAGTGATTTGAACAACTGGAGCGCAGTCCTACATGTCGCCTACAAGAAGAATACGTTCCTGTTCACGGGAGATGCTGAGCTGAAGTCGGAACAGGACATGATCGCGAAAAAGAAGACGCTACGGGCAGACGTCCTTAAGGTTGGGCATCATGGGGCGAAGACATCGACGAGCGCGACGTTCCTCAAGTATGTCAAACCGAAGTATGCCGTCATCAGTGTCGGGAAGAATGCATATGGTCATCCGACGAAGGAAGTCGTGACGAACCTGAAGCGTGCGAAGGCGACGATGCTGCGGACGGATAAGAGTGGCACGATCGTCTTCGAAGGGAACGGATCGTCCTACACGATCAAGAAGTCGAAATGAAAAAGCGAAAAGGGATCATCGACCGGATTGAGGGGAAGTGGGTCGCCGTTGAGTTCGATGATGGGATGCGCGACATACTGATTTCCCGCTTCCCGATGACGGTGGAATCCGGCGATGTTATTTGGATGGATGAATACGGTCATATTGAGAAGGATGACCGCGAACGGCAGCGACTGTCAGACGAAATCGATGAGCTGATGGAAGAACTATGGGAAGACTAAAAAAGAAATGAGCTGAAGCAGATGAATAAGTTAGGACAAGCGGTCGTTATCGTCGGGTTAGGGTTATCACTCGTTGGATGCGGCACACAAGAGACGATAGAAGATCCACCGAAAAAAGCAGCGAATCCAACTGAAAAGATCGAGGTGGCAGAACCGAAAAAAGAAGATGTCTATTTTAAAGACGACACGTTAAAGATCGACATGGCGACCGTCAAGATTCTTTCGACAGAAGTACTTGAGCCGAGTAAAGAGTATTTCCGTGAAAAACCACAACTCGTCTTCACATATGAGACGACGAACGACAGCAAGAAACCACTGAATGGAATGACTACGTGGATTGCCTGCTTTGAAGCAACACAGGAAGGAACCGACACGATCAATAAGTTAGAGGTAGGGATGACGCCACAAGAAGAGAAGTATGCTTCTTATTTAGAGCATCAGCTGGATGATATCAAACCGGGTGGGACTGCAAAAGGGATTATGGCTTATGACATCGAGGACCCGAAGGCAGTCGTCACCTTGAAAGCGACTCAAGGGATGGCAGGAAAAGAGCTTGGTGAGAAGAAGATTGAACTTGAATGAGAATTCTAAAAATATTCATGATTTCTTTAAAATATAGGTTCTTAAATAGGAGGTGTTATTATGCCGGATCATATCGGTTGGTTATCTGAATATGAATTTGAGTATCTAAGACTGTATAAGCTATACAATGATGAAGGTTTAACAGATCAACATCTAAAAGAATTAAGCGAGATTGCAAGATTATTATATCCACCTGTTAGTAAACGACTAGGGCATGGGAACGATCATGTAATGATTAAGGCTGCATATAATATTGCTATAAAAGGTGGAAAGAAAGCAGGTTTCTTAATCTACACGATGAATAGTCGAGATGTTGAGTATATGAATTGGAACGCGCTAAGGTATATGGAAGGAACGCCAAAACACCATAGAGAACGAAAGTATAGGGAGTTTAAGTTTGTTAGTCTTGATGGATTGTTAGATAACGGATATCACTTTAACGAGGGTTTAAAGTGCAAAAGATTAGGTGGACGAAATAGATATGAATATGTTGTATATGGTTGATCGTATAAGAGGTAGTAAGTAGATAGATACAAAGTCTAGGACGATGATAGATATACATGGTAATCGTGTAGATAAATTAATTTTAAGACACAAAGAAAAAGATAAGGGAAAAAGAGGTACATATATGGCACAAAGTATTTTTGGGGGATCTTCTGAATACAATGACCAAACTTTAGCAGATATTATTGAAGATTTAGAGAAATGGGTTGTTTTTTCTGAGGAAACATTAAGTCTATTTGATAAGACGATATGTGAACTGAAACAAAATAATTACTATCAAACAGTGCCATTCAACCTCAGAGCAATGTACGAAAGAGCAACAAGGAAACTAAATACGTTTATAAGTGATTTAAACGTAATTATTAAAAGTATAAATGCTGATTCAATTTTTATAAGAGATGTAAATCTTTTGAACAACATCGGTAGAATATCAATATTAAGTAATCATCAATTTGGCATGGTATATCATGACATCGTTGATCGATGGAGTGGCGCGAACTTTCAAGATTCAAATTTTTTAATGATTGAAAGACTGTATCATGAAGGAAGAGATGTATTCGTAAGTTTAATGGATGCTTCAAATGCAGCAGAAAGGTTGAAAGATTATATGAGTAATCGACATCAGCAGAACCAGAACATAACAGTATACGGATCTGATAACCATATTCAAGCTGCCTTTGGTAGCAATAATGAATTTATTATGAATGTAAATAAAACGATTGGAAAAGAATCAGCAATTCAATTAGATTGCTTGTTAACTGAATTAATTCAGAAAACAGAACTGTTTTATCGTGAAGATCAGGAGAATGAAAAACAGGAGGTTTCAGAGCTAGTAGAGGGAATTCGTGAAGAAGTGATGAAACCAGAGCCTAAAAAAGGTAGAATACGTTCTTATCTAGCTTCCTTAAAGACTTCAAGTACATTAACTGGCTATGCAGATTTTATAACAATCGTTACTGGTATTTCAGAGTTAGTTTACAGTCTTCCTTTTATGAAGTGATAAGCTGAATTTTAAAAATTTCTATATTTAAAAAAACAACTATATAAAACTAAGCCACAGTCCTCCTAAGTTTAGGTACTGTGGCTCTTCATCTTCAACTTTATCCGTTTAAGATTGCGGTTGCTTTCTTTTCTGCTGTTTTTTCATCTGTCCAGTCCATTTCAGACAGCATACTCGCTTGTACTTTTTCGATCTGTTCACGTGTGTAGCCGAGTTGCTCCATTGCGATGGCAGCATAAGCAATTGCTTGATTGTTAGTCATGGTCAATCCTCCGTCTTGTCTGTATTGTCATTTTTATCCTACTTTTTTATAGTACTTGATTTTAAAAGAGGAGAGGACATGTTTTTAACGGCTACGGAAATCTTGCTCCGGTACATTGAATTGACGCGTCACGATTTGTCGGACCTTTTCTAGATCACGGTCTTCCGTCGAAATCATTTCGTCGTACCATGTCTTTTCGAGGACTTGTTCGGTCTCCTTACTGACGACTTCTGTGTTCAGGATGTGATGGTACGGACCCATCGCATCATCGAGGACGCGGAAGTGTCGGCTGATTGGTTCTTCGCCCGGGATGACGAGCGTATAGGCAACGGTCTCATGTTCATCAAAGTCACGGTCATTGGCTTTCGCGAACGGTTCGAAGAAGTCTGTCGCTCCGTGGACCAGCATCATTGGTTCTTCGAACATTGACAGATCTTGTTGCGTGTCCTGCTTAGCGATGCTTGTCAGATAAGCACCGACGTCCTCTGGTGAATGTTGCATGATTCGTTCTAGCCGTTCAGCTAACGGTAATCCGTGTTCAGTGATCTGTGCTTTCTGTTCGATGTACTCAATCATCTTAAGGGGTGATGCTTCGCGTTCCAAGACTTGCTCCTGCTCGAGTGAAGCATGGATTTCACGGATAAAATGACCGGATGTTTGATGGACTTCGTGCAACAGATCTTCCTTGTCGCGCAAGTCTCTCCCTTGCGTCCAGTTGGCGAGATACGACAATGAAAACTCATCCGTCGGAAAACCAAAGTGCGCCGCGACCGTGTAGGCGACCATCTCCGCTTGGAATTCCTTCTCGTGCGGATTCAACTCGATTCCGCGTTCTTCATTCCGTTCCATGTTGTGCAGATTGGCATGTGCGAGTTCATGAATCAGGATGGTCACGTTCTCAATATCCGAGTTCCGCGGATTGAGGGCGATCGCGTTCAGTTCCGGATAGAAGCACCCCTTCGCTGTACCAAGCTCGCTGAGTGGCTGATCGAGTATTTTCACGTCTTGTGTCTCGGCAATCCCGTTCAACGCGGAACGAAATGACTCCGCTTCACGTATCGATCCATTCCGGTGATAGGAAGCGAACAATTCAGAGACTTCGAGTCCCTTCTCCCGGGCATCGGTCTGTGTGTACTCGAAGACATGACCAATCTTGTAGTACATCGCTTTCCGCGTCGGAAGAGAACCTTCCTTGGCGCGCTTTTGCTCCGTTTTCGTCGCATCCTTCCACGCCACCCACTCCGTCTCTCGTTTGATGAACGTAACGGGGGATGGAATGAAGATTTTAATTCCTTTTTCTCCTTTTTGGACCTGGACGCCTTGCTTCTCCCAGTACGCATAGGAACCGACGGCACGGGCACCTTGGAACTGCTCCTCAATCAACAGCATGTTACGCGTCGAGTAGCGGTGGAACCGGCTCATGAAGTCGAGATGTTCTTTGATGCTCTCCTGACTGACGAAGTGGGAGGCGAGCTGCTTCTCCATCTTATCGGTCAACGCTTGGACTTCCTTCTGGTAATCCTCACGCGTTTTCTTCTTGAATGCCATACCTCTCACGCTCCTTCCGACGAAACGGACGAATCAGCAGCACCTTCAAAATCATTCAACTCTTCTAACACCATCGGGTCGGTAGCCAGTCGATCGAGTAGTAACTGACGGTAATCACGTGATACCGGGAGTAATACTAAGGGTTCTTCCTGCAAGTTTTGGAGCAAAGCGTATTCCTCCTGTGAAAGGAGGATGTCGTAGCATGCTTGATGAATCATGACGGTGACATGAGTCGGTTGTAGTTCGAGAAATGTTGCGAGTGTGAAGGCTTTGAGTCGTCTCATTTGTGAGTCATCCTTTCTTCATCTGAATGCTTGTATTGCTTTCGTTGGTCGATTCGCTTTCTGACAGCCGTCTCTGCCGTCTCAAGAAACGAGGGACGATATTCGGTCGTCGGGATGATATCCTCGATGCTCTCCGTCTGCATCAAGGCTTGTACCAGTTCGATCAATACCTGTGTTTGAAGGTCTGTTTGTTGGACGCTTTTTCGTAACGGAGCAAGACTTTTCGTGATCTGTTCATCCCAAAAAGACGTCAATTCTTGCTCGATCTGTTTCGAGACGGAACGACTGACATAGTTCAAGTCCCATTGCTTTTTGATCATCTCCTGATAGTCACGGATGATGTGATCGATTGCCGGACCGATCCCGGACAACCGTTCTCTCTCCCGGTATTCCTCTAAAAAATCAGCGGTCACGGCACTCATTTTGATCCGGACTTGTTTTGTTTCCTCCATTGCCTGTCACCTTACCTTTCGTGTTGGACTTCCTGTTCGAGTTGTTCAAACGCACGCTGATTCTTGATATGGTCCCACTCATCATTCATGTGTCGTCTGATCCGATAGAGTGTCTCTTGCATGATTCGTTCGCGTCGAAACGCTGATCGGATTTTTTGTTTAGGTGAGGATGTATCCCCCTTCGTAAGCTTCGGGGACGACTTATCTGATTCACGCATCTCGGACAGGATGGCGTTTCCCATCCGTGTATAGAGATCCTGTTCTTTCGTCTTCCGATAAGCCGATGCTTGAGATGCCGATCCGTAACTTCGTTCGTAGAATGCGACCTCCGTATCGAGTCGTTGCTTGAACGTGGCGTGTTCTTTCTCGAAGTGTGTCGCAAGGTATGTGTCAGTCAATTGATTGAGTGAAGGACGCAGATTTTGCATGCCGTTCATGTTGTAATACCACTGCCGTTTATCGTCCGGTAGTTGTTTCTGAATCGCTTTGTATTGGCGTACGAGTTCCGGATGTAGCACGCGATTTGAAACGGATAGTGTTGCGTGATTTTGTTTGTGCGCGAGAACTTCATCACGGATGAAGGCATTCAACTTCTCCTGTTCCCGTGTTCGGTCGGCAAGCGTATGGACGACTTGTGCCTTCATCTTCTCAATCGTTTTTGGTTTCCGTTTACCCCTTTCGCGTGGATGCATCGTCTCGACTGTCGCGATATGGACGTGGATGTTATCCGTGTTGTAATGAATCGCAGCGGTCCACGTCGCATGTAGCATCTGTTCCTTTTCAATCATCAAAGCAGTCGCGTTCCGTGTCGCCTGCATCAACCGTTGTTCATCGATATAGCGATTTTCTTTGACGCCGACTTCTTGTAACCACGCTTCATCGAACGAGATGACATCTTGCCAGAGGATGCTGCCGTTCTCTTGTGCCCGACGGAAGGTATCGCGTAACTGCTCTCGTTCATTCGCACTCAATCGGTCTTGCGTCGCTGTGAACAGACCGCTTGATTTCAGTTCATCTTCCATATAGTCGTGATAGTTTTCGAATTGATGCGACCGCGCTTTTGTCTCTGGTCGATCGATGTAGCTGAGGTAGGTCGTATAACGACGCGCACGTCGGGTTGCTTGCGGCAACTTGAACTTCGACTTGATGATGACGCCTGGAATGTTACTCATCCTGCATCACCTCACGGAAGAGTGTAGTCAAGAGTTCGAGTTCGGTTGCGCTCCGCTTGAGGTGTAGTGTATTCGCTTCGAGCTGTCGTTCGAGGCGTGCTACTTGCGTCGACTGGACGCCGTCCGCGCACCAGGTCGTCAACAATCCTTTCAACAATTCTTGTCGGGAACACATCTGTTTCTCCGCCTGTTCGTCGAGTTGTTTGACGAGGACGGGGTCGATGTCACGAATCAAGAGATCCATTCGTCTTCCTCCTTCCATTACGAAAGTGAGTCTCAATGTTCTAAAAAAATAAAAAGTTTTCCGAACAATTCACTCGTTCCTCCTGTCATTAAAAGTGAGAAAGGTGCTACCACTCATATGAAGAACGGAGGAACTATATGCAATCGATCATCGAACAGAGTTACACCCTTGGAGAAGCCGTGAGCGTCTCCTTGATCGTGGAACTTTTAAAAGCCATGTATGCGAAGACACGCACACGTGAATCTGTCTCAGTTGATATGAGTGACGCTTCTAGTGCAAAGAAAGAATCAATCGGTATGAATTAATAAATTTTTCCATTTGTTGAAACCTCACTCTTCTGAATGCTGTATAAGGATGAGAGGAGGGGATGGAAGATGTCGGTTTGGGTACTCGCATTGTTCGGATTAGCTTTTAGTTTTGGTTCGTTTTATGTCATGTTGAAAGTATTTGAGTCGTTAAAAAGATAATCCTAGAACACATTCAACGAGCCGAGATGCTCGTTTTTTTATTGGACTCGATAGAAGAACAATCAAGTTCTCCAGCCAAAAATCAGAAGCAGTAAAAAGCAAAATGGATCTAAAATCGTGAAAAAGAGCATAAGGGGAAACTGCTATCACTCAGCGTGCTAGCCTAGGCGGAGCCTAGTGTTTCCTTGATATCATCAAAATCGCCAAAAGGTCACACCGCGTGCCACTAAAAACGGCATTTTGGCACGGTGTTTGCCACCTTACCATTTCAGTTCACGTGCTTTAACAAGTAGCTGATCCTGTCTTTTTTCTTCTTGCGTGAGTTGTTTTTTCAATTCCGTTTGTCTTATCAGTGCATCTTCTTTGTCTTGCTTCAGATTGAAGATTTCATCCTCACGTTCGACTTGTTCATCGAGTGTCAGGTCAGGTAAAGTGGCTTGTTTTGCCTCGATGTCCTGTTCGATCTGTTGAATGAGGGAAGCTTGTTCCGTTAGTTCACGCTTCATGTTCTTGATCCGTTTTTGACTTTGCAGGTGCTCGTCATCGAGAAAAAGTTGCGTGTAGTCATCCGCTTGTTGCTTAGAAAGTGACGTCTTTAAGACACGCCGTTGATCCATGTAGAGTGATTCGACGAGCGCATCTTCTCGCTTTGAAGTCATCAATTTTTCGAGTGACTGTTCAGGCTTAATGACATACAAGCGTAGTCCTAGTTGGTCAAAGTCGCGCGGTACATCTTCGATTTCGAAGACGTAGTGCTCGTCCTGCTGATAGACGACACGGACGCGTTGCTCATCTGTTGGTCGTTCCTTATATGCGATTCGTGCCACAAGCTTTGACGCGTAGTCTTGAGGTTGATCGAACTGGAGACGGATGCGCATTTGTTTCCTCTGCACATCATGGGACCAGTCGAGAAGCGTGACGGTCTGTCCATTCGTCAGCCGTGTTTCTTCGCCGATGGGTGTCGCATTAATCGGTTGTTCCTCAGCAAAGAAGAGGGAAGAGAAACCGAAAAACAGAAAACCAATCAAAAAGAACAGTCCCGTTCCGAGATACAAGCGCGACCAGTCACGGGTCAACGTCTTTCGTTTTCCTGGATGCATTTAGACACCTCCTGACGTTTGAAGACTCTTCATCTGATCAACGATGTAACGTCCGCCTTGATGGATAAACGTCAGTTCGACCAACTCATCGGATTTTTCTGAATAGCCATTTGAGACGATCGTCAACGTTCGTTTGAAACGGACGAGACAATGTTCCGGATTGTCCCGATTTGGAAAGACTTCGATGTCCGAGACGGAAGCGGTGAACTTACTATCGCTTCCACTACTCGCAAATAACGTCCGTTTAATGGACTCCGACATATACTGATTGGCTTGTCGTTTGCGTGTGGAATAGGTCCCGTCCTCCCATGTGAAAGCGAACGTAATGAAGCGTTCCGCGTTCTTCGAAATGGTCGAATTTTGTTCTTGCTCTTGTTCGTTAGTCGGGATAGGCGGATCCGACACCGTCGTTTGTGGTAACACATGCTTTTCGTCTTTCTCGACGATTCGATGCGATTCATCTGCTGCCATGGAGCGATATTGATAGACATTGGCACTGATCGACAATAGCAAACATAACGACACGAGCCACAGGAGATGACGACTCGTCAATGCCATGGTTCATCCCTCCTTATAGCGAAAACAGTGGTGCCGGATCAATGTGACCGGACCAATCACTCGTCTTAAATTCGATGTGTAGATGATTCCCGGTCGAACGTCCGGTCGATCCACACATTCCGATCGCTTGTCCGGCTTCAATCTTTTGCCCCGCCTTAACCTGGCGTGCAGAAAGGTGGGCGTAAGCGGTGATCCAGTCGCCTTGTTTGATCTGAATCAGCTGTCCATAGGGTCCGCGTAAGCCGCTATAGGTGACGGTACCGGAGCGGACGGCGTGGACGGTATCCGTATCGTGACAACTAAAATCGATGCCCGTATGGACGTCCGTCTTTCCGAAAACAATCCGTGATCCGAACCCCGACGTCATCTGCAGCGGGATGTCGAGCGGAGCATGGAGTTTCCCTTTGATTGGTCCTGTCTTGCCTTCTGCCAGTACCGTCGGCGTCAGATAACGAAGGACGGCATCGACATATTCGATGTCACCATAACAGGCTTGATGCTCGATCGCACTCGGACGATGGCATTGATAGATACCACTCTTCTTTACGCGCTGGTACATCATCTGGGAAAAGGAGATCGCGAGTTGTTTCGTATAGCGTCCCCCGTTTTTTTGGACGTAATCAATGAAGCCACCCCCGAAGTTGTAACTCTGGAGCGTCAGCTTGACGTCCTTGTTCGCTTGTCGGAAGACAGATGCGAAGTGTTTCACGCCGTAACGAATGCTCTCATCGGGTGAGGTGATACAACCGATCCGTCCACACTTCGATTCACTCGCTTGCATCGGATCGTTTCCGCGTCCGCCACTTTCCTGCATCATCAACGCAAGGACGACGTTCGTCTGTCCTTCGAGCTGTTCCTTCTTCAATTCACGCGTAATTGCTTCCCGGTATTGTAGAACATCATCACTGACTTGTAGACTCGCATCCGAGTAAGCGATCGGGGTCTCTGTCGCCTGTTCATTCTCGATCCCGGTCAATGTATCGAGAATCCCTGCGACGATGATGATCAGTAGGAGAAGCAGAAGCGCGATTCCGAGAGCAATCAGACGATACTTCAAGGTCAGGAGTCGCCATTTCATCCGGACGGCGACACGTGCCGACTGCCGGACCGTACTCCACATCAGGCACCACCTCCGAATAAGGTCAGCTCCTCGGGTGAGACATCAACATCAAAGATCAGCGTCTTCACACCGGAGATACTGAGGACGATCCGTCCTGTCTCGAGCGACGGGATCAACCGTGTCTCACTCTCCGTCAATTGTCCGTCGAAGACGGTCTGGATCGTCGGGATGCTTTCGGCATCCTGTTCACCGATAAACTTATATTGCGTCAGCTGGAACAAGGTTTTGACGTTCTCCGCATTCTCCGACTTCGAACCGGTCGGAACAAAGTCCGTAATCAAATGGGAAGCGAAGAAGATACCACCGAAGTATTTCCGTGCTTCGCGCATGAACTGTTGCAGATATAGAATCGCAGGTTGGGCGATATCGCGCGTATTGATCAGGTGATGTGCCTCATCGATGACAATCAGATATTTGAAGGCATCTTCGATTAATAACTCGCCCTGGTTGTAGCTGCGGAGTTGTCCGGCACCATTCAGAATCATCCCGTCCCACAGCATGTTCATCAGGTTGAAGACCTGTGCCTGAAAGATTTCATCTTTCAGATTGGTCAGGTTGCGTAGCGGGAATGAGACGATCGCTTCTTCATCGAATCGTTCGATTGAAGAGTGCCCGTCGAAGATATTGCCGTAGTTGTGAACGAGGTTCGTGATCGCGAGCTCGATGTTCTCAAGACGGCGGATACGGTTCGTACTGATTGTCTCGCGGATCGTCGTCCGCGAATCGTCCGCATACAATTCAGAGCGGACGAGCGCCAAGAAGTCAGAGAAGACCGGATAGGTGTTTGCTGGGTGCGTCGTGATTGGCGCGTCACCGTCCTCATTCCAGAGCCCTTTCTCGAGGTAGAGTTGCCGGAGCAGGATTTCGAACTCGTTCGCTTCTTCTTGTGTAGCTGCGGGATTGATGTAGTGATAGAAGACCGCAATCTTCGACAGGTGTTGCATGAACGAGAGGGCTTCGTCCGCCGAGCCGTCGGCATGTGTCACCGTCTTATAGACATGGAGCGGATTGATCCGACCAGCGGAACCATCGAGCGCAATCTCCTTCCCGCCTAGTTGTCGGACGAGGTCGGAGAACTCACCCGTCACGTCTAAGATGCGGACGTGATTGCCTTTAATGGCTTGATCGAGGACCGTCTTCTTGAGCAAGGTCGATTTCCCGGAGCCCATCTTGCCGATCATCAAGGCGTTGTAGAACTTCCGTTGCTTGTCCTTATGGAACAAGTCGAAGATGACGCTCCCGTTCGTATCGGTCGTCCCGTAATAGGTCCCGGTCGGATCCTGTAGCGCCGTGAAGTGGAATGGATAACCGCCCGCGATTGAGAGCGACGGAATCTCTTTCCCGCGACGTCGGTTCGGTAGTTTTTGTTGTTGCTCGTAGCTGAGGAACAGGCTCTGCCATTCCCATTCCTGTTCGTTCAGGAAGACAGTTGCGCGGAAGTTCCGTGCCTCCAGTTCCTCCATCACGTCCTGGACTTGGCGTTCGAGTGTGTCGACTGTCTTCGCTTTAACGTAGAGACGGAGATGCAGATACTTCATCGTCTCACCTTGCGTGATCTGTTCGTAGAGTTCGTTCAATTCCTTACACGTCTCCCGCGCATCAATCCGGTCGACATTATCTTTCGCATTTTCGAAGCGCGTATTCTGCTCGGCCATCGATTTGTTGATGGTCCGGATCATCTCCCGTTTGTCCGCCGTCCCGATGTCGAGCGTCGTCAGGACGCCGGGGAGGTTGAGGATCGGTTCGAGCCAGAAATCGTAGACGGTCGATTGATACTTATAGACATGGAGGCAGGCAAGATAACCGTCGCCGGTCCGTACATAGTTCGGCTCGAAGCGGAGTCCGCCTTGCGGTTGAATCGCTTGGACGAATGTCGGATTGTAGCCGTCTTGTTGTTTGATTGTTTCCGGGTCTTGCTTTCGTAAAAAACGTGTACGCCACATGACACCATCACTCCTTTCCGTCCTGGGTCGGTTTTGTATTCGGGTTGTGTAGCTGGAACAACACATTGATTTTCTGCTCGAGCGTCATTTCGACCATCGGGTTGCTGCGTCGAAGCAGTTTCGTCAATTGATGCTTCCGTTCCCGCAACATTGCCTCATCCGGGGCATAAAAAAAGAGGAGATAATCGCGATTGGTGCGATGCTCCTCGAGGTAGATCAATTCTTGCTTCTTCTTTTGCAAAAACGGATGATAGGCGGCGTTTTGATTTTGCCGAAGCTGTCGTTCGATCCGCTGTTTCTGTTTCTCCAAATTAAGCGGTGTATTGAGCGGAATCACCTTCAACGGATGGACGTACGCCTGCAACAGATAGGCGAGGGAGAAGATGTCATGGTCCTTCTCCGTCTCGGACAACCCATAGATATCCTTTGAAGTCAGCTGAATGATGTCGCAGAACGTCCCGTCCTGCATCTCGAACCCATCGAGCGCCGTGGCATCAATGATTGGTAGCAGAGAGGCGACAGAAGGCGGGATCCGGATGCGTTTTTCCTTCCGTGTTGGAGGTGTCGTCAATTGCATCTCATCGAGCCAAGTAATGTCTGTCGTCGGAATTGTTTTAGATCGTTTCTCTTCCGATAAACTCATGCCATCACGCTCCTTTCGATCCGTCCTTACCGTCTGTCAATGCGATATACGTGTCTTTCTTCTTCATCAGCGCGTAATAGAGCACGTGAATCATCCGTTTCTCTGGATTCGTCGTTGGGCGGATGACGAGGAAGAGTCCGAACGCGACCAGGAAGAATGTGAATGGAAGATGTAAGGCGTCCGGGATGAACGGCAGGGCAATCAACCGGACGATGATCAAAGCGACGAGAAAGAGTAAATCATAGAGGTAAAGCATCTTATTGATCTTCAGCTCGGTCGTGACTTCGTTCGGAATCCGGTACTGGCGCTGTTGCATAGTCTCACTCCTTTTTCGGATCTAGCCGCGGGACATCGGTCGAGTACATCCGGGACGACTCTGACGTCACACGTGTCTGCGTTTGTTCGACATGCTTGAGTTCTTTTTGTGTCGTCGTCTCAAGTGTTTGATAGATCGATTTTCGTTGCCGCTGTGTTCCGGATGATGTCTCTTGCGACTCAGTGATAGAAGTTGAAGAATTGCTCGCGCCTGAAGAGGGTAGAGTATGTGCTGTCTCTTTAGGTGTCGTGTTAGATGTTGATCCTGAGTGAATAGAAGATGGATTAGGTGCACGTGTTCCAATCGGTTGTTCCGACGGTGAAGTAGGTTGCGATGCGACAGTTGTTTCAGAGGTATTGAACGCATCAGGTGAAGTAGTTGGTTGTTCCTTCATCGATCCATCGGGCAACTTCGATTGTGCAACAGGCGTTTGCGATGATGGTTGAGTAGTCGCAGGTGATTGTGGTGAGACATCGTCCGAACGGCTTGGCATGGACTCTTTTGATGTTGTTGCAGTCGGACTCTCCAAATTCGTGTCGTGCGTCGATAAATCAGTGGATTCAATGCGTTGGTTCTCTTGTCCGATTGATCGTGAAGTGCGCTCTTGTGCTTGCGAACGAACTGGCACACTATCGGACGAACGATCTGGACGACCCGTCGGTGTACCACCACCTGATGGCGGATTCGGTGGTAACTTTGTACTAGCAGCTTCTGAGGCGGATGGAGTAGTAGGGCGTGATGTCCTCTTCATCGTCTGTCCAGCGACACGAGCCCCTACTTTTGCCGTTCCTTTCCCGACAGCATACGCACCAAGTGCGACACCCCACCCGCGTTTCAGACCCGCATCGATCCCGAAGAGGCGTTCGACCATGTTCGGTCCATCAATCAAGGCAGCAGAGAAAGCAATCAATGCGATCAAATAGGCAAGACCATCGAGTGTATCAGCAAGATAAGCCGTCCCAATTGTGTAGAGCTTAATTGAGACGAAAATCAAGATAATGACGAGGAACGTATTCAGGATGCTTTGAATGACCTTCTTCGTCTTTTGTCCGCTGTGTAAGTCAGCAGGGGCGACTAAAATCGCTAAAACATAATTAAAAGCCAACTCGAACGAAAGTCGAGCCAGCTTGTAGGCAATCGAGAAAAGAGTGAAGCCCATCACGCCAAGCGTGACAAGGATCGTCAGCCAGTTCGGATGATACCGATAGTAGTACTGGTTGTTCCATTCAACACCGCTCTGGTCTAACTCGGTTTCGGTCATTTCTTTCCCATTCCAAGCAAGTATGTTCTGAGAAATATCTTCACCTTCTTTACTCAATCGATACTCATCGCTATCAAATACATCATTGATGTCTATATTCTTGATTTGGCTTGCTGGAATAGAGTTTGGAATTTTAATTTTTGTATCTTTGAAAGCAGTTTTATCGTATTCGACTAAATCATGTACATTTTTTTGGAGCACTGATTGTGATAGAGTATGATCCCGATTTTCATATACTCCATCTTGATTGATGCTTGTAATGGCTTTGTCTGTGAACTCACTTGTCTTTATCATTGTCGGAGATAACAACCCTAAAACTAACAAAGTGATAAACAGATTGATGAGAAACCCTTCTCGATCAAATTTTTTCTGAAAAATCATCAAGTAACCGGTGAATAAAAAGCTCCCGGCTAAAATGACATATAAAAAAGGTTGAATCGTCTGAACGAATTCAACCACTTGAGGATTATTAAAGAATGATTTTATGAGGAGGATGTCGTCTGTAATCTGTTCAAGACCATCGATGATGAAGGAGAGACCTCTAACGAGAAGCCAACCAATAGAACGAAGCGCATCTCTCACTAAATCACTGATGCTCAGTAAGTCTTGAAATTCCTCCAGTTTGGATGCTAAATCTCCATTAGCCATGATGGTCCTCCCTTCTCTGTCTGCTTTTAATTAATAAAAGAGGCTACTTCATCTTCGATTGCCTTGTCATCTAACGTAGTAAGGTCGAGAGAACGAACTAATTTACCATTCTCTAGTTTGTACAGACGACCACCCTTTAATTCTCCATGTTCATCTGTAGCACGATTTTCTAAATCTTTTCCGTTAGGTTGAAAAGGATTAAACAAGTTTACTTGTACATCTTCTTTCTCAGCGATGTCCTTCACTTTATCTACATAAGGCTCAAATTCTGCTTTACTGTCGCTATCGACAAGTAAGAAATTGCTTTGATCACTATCTTTTAGTTGATCAATTTCTTTTACAGAAACTTGTTTAAGAGACTTTGCTTCACTATTTTCACTACAACCGACCAAAAGTAACGCAGAGGAAATCAATAGTCCGGAGAGTACTCGTTTCGCTTGCATGCCTCCACCCCTTTTCCTATGATGACACCTGTTTCGAATCCGTTAGATCGCCATTACTGACGTGAACCCGGAAATCGAATGTGTCTATAAGCGTAACAGTTTTTCGGTCGCCTGAATCTGGGTCTTCTTCCTCAAATATAACGAGGAATCCGTCCTGGGTCTGGATGTTTAAGACTTCTCCGCGACGGAGGCGTTTCTTATTCTCCTTGATGATGGTCGCGATGACGCGGAGTTCACGCTGAACGCGTTCCGTGCGTGTCAGTTCTGTCATATGATGCCCTCCTTAGGTGCCATGCCGAAGTTTCTCGAGTCGTTTACTGATGATTGTCTTCAAAAAGTGACGCTGGTTGTCCGTCACAGGTATTGTTTTATCAAGAATGCCTTGTTCGAACAGATCAATCGATAACGTATCGTATTCGGTCGTCTCAAAGATCGAGCGGAGAATTTTCGGCTGCAGGACATCGCAAACGCGCCATTCTGTTGCGTCAAGTATGTCCTTATCCGTCTCAACCGTTTTCGCTGCAACTGAGGCGCCGAGATGGAAGGGGACACGAAGCGTATTCAGATCGAGGTGGGCATGCGCGCAGGGAATGACGAGGTCGTTGATGGAACGGTCCGTGTTAAAGTCATCCGCCAAGTATTCATAGCGGTATTTCATCGCCGTTCGTCCGGTCAGGAAAAGAGGATAGGACTGGATCCGTTTCTGTTGTTTGTCTTGCCGCTTGATGACACGGATAATCAATATCTCTCCTTCCTTCAATCCCATCACCTCGGTTGCCGTCAGCAAGCGCCGACCATCGACACTCTCCGTCTTTGACTTTGAAAACGAAAAGGTCTGTCCGGAACGCGACTTCGTGACGATCGTTTGCTCCCCGAGCTTCTTCGAAATCAATTCTGCCGTCGACTCATCTGCTGTCAATAAGTAGTGCGTGTTCCCGCAGTTCCCGTCGATCGTCTTCCAATCCTCCCCGTAGAGGTTCTCGAGTTGTGCGTAGGACTGGATGACGAGGTTGAAGCGGATGTTCCGGCCGAGACAGACGGTGATGATGTTCGCCATCCCTTCAATCGCTGGCATGTTCCCAAATTCGTCGAGCAGGAAGATAACCTGGCGTTCACAACGTCCGCTCGTCGCTTGCGAGGCGACGCGAGCGAGCGAGGTATAGACTTGTTTGACGTACAGTGAGGCGATGACATTCAGTGTTGGATCATAGTCCGGAACGATCAGGAACACGGCGACGGGGCGCGGATGCTGTCGAATCTCCCGGATGTCAATCGGTGCATCCGTCGTCCAGTCGAAGACACCGTCCGTCTCGTCTCTCCAACCTGAGAGTGACACGGTGTACTGCTGTCTTTCACTTTCTACAGTGATATCAGTATCCACTTCGAGGTTTTCTTCGTGATGGAGTACAAAACTCCCGTCGTCGTCCGTCGTCAAGGCGAGTTGTTTTCCACTTGGAAAGTAGAACGTCAACCGTGACAAGGGAAGGGCACGTCCACGAATCCAACGATTGAAACCGATCAGTTTCATGTCAAGTGAGTTCTGTGCCGTCAAGCGTGCCGTCGCATCAAGCGTAAAAATCCCGAGCTTAGCATTCGTATTAGCGAGGATACTCGCGCGCGTCTGACCACCGGAGAAGTGAAGCGTCGCGTATTGCATACGTGCCGGATGATTCTCCGGAAACGATGCGAAGAAGGCATCGAGTGCCGATTGTTCCTGTCCCATTCCATCGATGACTGTGCGTGAACCGAGATCGGATAACATCAAAGCGACGTTATACATCGTGATCTTCTCCGGTTCATATTTTGCTTGTTCGCATAATCCGAGAATCAAGGCGGTACAAAGGTCCGTCGAAGAGTTGCTCCAGAACGGATCCTTTGCCTTCGGGTCATGATAGAGCATGTAGGCGACCGAACGGGCATACTGTTGGGCGAGGGAGTAGTTCTCGTCCAAATAGGCGTCGATCGTCAGCTGCAACAGGTTATAGGACATCGATTGCGACGGATTCATCAAATTCAGGACTTCGACTTGATAGCCGCGTGCTTCGAGTGTCTCTTTGGAAGCGGCAAACAGTTCGCCTTTTGGATCATTGATAATCAAGCTCGCTTGGCGTTCGGCACGACTGTAGAGATCGATCGTCGAGAAGACAAACGTCTCACCCTTCCCGGATCGTGTCGTCCCGATGACGAGATTGTTGACAGCACTATCATCGATGTAGAGACGATCACGATAACGACCAACCGGGACACCACCAGATCCGCTATAGGTCTCTTTACGGTCCGGAACATCGCGATACTGCTGTTTCAGCTCTTGGAACGTCGTGAAGCGAGCACTACCTTTCTGTGCTGCCTTGAGATCGCGGAAATTGAGCCAATACTTCAATAAAAGAAATCCTCCTAAGAGGAAGCAGACACCGAACAAAGCGAGAGCGAAGGAGGTCGACCAGGCGAGCGTCGTCCACCAACTCGATTCGTATCGTAGCGGGGAACCGGTCGTTAACTTCCCGTCTTGAAAGAGATTTTGGATTGTTTGTTGTAAGAACTGAAATGCTACGTTGAGTACTAAGAACAACACAGTCGGTAAAGCAATCAAAAAGGCAAGACATCGCCACAGCCAAGCGGATGTAACGAGAGAACGAAGTGAGAAGTTCATCATTATTTCAGTCACCACACTTTCATTAAAAAAGTGAAGATACTTGTCGTTGCTTCGCTTCGAGCGACGCATTGAGCTTTTCGAGTTCTTTTTTGTCCGTCTTCTCTGATAACTGGCGTTTTTGATCCTCGAGTGCTTGAATTTCCTCATCCAGCTGGACGAGTGTTGCCACTTGCTCCTTCAATTCTTCGTCGTGAACCAACTTTACACTTTCTTGTGCCTTTGTCACATCTTTCAATGCGATGTAAGCGCGTGTTTTGGCTTCCTGACGTGCTGTCGTCATCTCGACGCCCGTAAGCGAGACGGCACGTTTATAGTCTTTCTGCAAGATAGAAAGATCGAACGTTCCTTCGTCCGTCGGATAAACGGCTTGGAAGGCTTGCAGCGTATCCTGACGATTGGTCGCGAATCGTTTCGACTGCATGATGATCGTCTCGACATCGATTGGATCCTTCGTCACGGAGACCGCTTGGTCGTAGTCCTGTTCTTCGACATACTGTGTAATCAGGAATTGCTGTTGTTCATCGTTCAACGACTTTCGTTTTTCGAGTCGTTCGACGAGTGGACCCGTCTCTCCCGTCAACGCTGCTTCATACAATGGTTGCCAATCTGACGTTTCCGCTTGGACGCCGCTCGGTGGATCCGGCTGCACGAGTTGGACAACGGACAACGCACCGAGGAGCAAGAGGCTGACACCGCTGACGCCGTAGACGAGACGACGTTGCCCGCGACGTAAGCGGGAGACGTGTGTCGCATTCGACTGTTGCTGAATCACTGACGTCGTCATCGTCTTGTAGGATTCCGGCGTCAAACGTTCTAGGTTCTCGAGTAATAGGATCTTCTTCGTCGCATCCTCCTTTCGGATCCGAATACGCGGGATCCGATCCTTCAGCTGCAGATAAAGATTGGGATAGATCAGATCACCGAACTGGAACATTCCTTTGTAGACGAGTTGGTCAGCATCATCAAAAATCCGGAACTCACTCGCGAAGCGTTCGTTCGCTTGCTGGGCTTCTTGATGGACTTGTGTCGATAACAAAAGCGCCTCCTCATATGGGAGACGCTCATAGTTCGGAAAGCCATCTTTCGGTACATCTGTGAAACGGACGAAGAGCATACATTCTCCTCCTTTGAAGCAAGACATCGTAACGAGGGCAATAAAAAAAGCCATCCAATTTGGAATGACGGTCTGTGAAATCACTTATTCAATTAGAATTTGATGTTGTCGTTGACCATCTCCGCCAGCGTGAAGGCACCCATGACAATGATCAGACCAACGGCACCACCGACGAGCCAACCGACTGCTTTCGATCGTCCACGATCTCCCCCGAAGATGAAGTAGAATCCACCAACTGCGAAGGCGATGGCTGCCGCGATGACAGCGAGTCCTTGAAAGAACTGGAGTAAGCTGAGTCCTGTCTCATTTAATCCCATCTGTTTTCCTCCTCTCAATCCCGTGACGCGGATGTAGGCGATGTGAAGTTCAGTTTCGAGTCGAGCGCTTCTAAAATCAGTTCCTGATTCTCCTGGATGACGAGTTGATGTTGGGCGTCGAGCCACTCCTCATAGTCTTTCCCTTGGATCCGGAGCAACTTCTCGGCAAAGGTCTTGTTTTGCTTCTGTTCACGTGTCGGCATGGCGTACACTCCTTCCTTGAGATCGATGCGCAGCAACACATCCTTAAGGACAGTCGAAGTGAAGCAAGGTGGTGGGTTTAGAGCATGTTTCCCCACGAACTCTAATGTCCAGTACGGAACATCTGTCTAGGGTTTTTCGCTGACCCTCAACGAATGCGTGACCTGTGGGCGAGTTTTAGGCGACTCTCGCCGAACCATTTCTGCGTATATCCCGCTCACCCGGTCACTCGTGAGGGACACGCCAATATATGTTTGGAAGGACTGTCCTTAGCGATATGCTGCTACGGTCATCAATTCCTCTTTTCATTGTTTCGTGTTATTTCATAAATAGATACGTATTCATAGATGGTTCACTGATGAACGAGTTTGCGACGTGAGACGTGAATCAACTCATCATTTAGGTGCTTCCGTTTAGCAATGACCTGATTCTCACCGACGACGGTACGAATCCGGTAATAGATCTGCGAAATTTCTCGCGTCTCTTTACTCTCTTGTTCAATCGCAATTCGCCCGTGTAGCTGGTATGTCTTGCCGTCGAACGTGCGGACAGAATCCGCTAGCGGAAGTTCTGCTAGATCAAAACGTTCTTGCTTTAGATTGGACCAGTTTCGCTTCTTCTCCACTCTTAAGTCGAATTCATCCCAAGGGATGGATCCCAGTGTCTGTTCACAGGCTATCGCAAGAATTTGGACATCCAAGATAGAAGGAAGTGAACGATTCCGCTCATAAGCGCTGATGGCAGCCTGTGAAATCTCTCCATATGTCTTTTCAGCTAACTCTACCTGGCTCCAGCCATGTTCGAGACGTTCTCGTCGTAACCACTCTCCGAATCGGTACATAGAACATGCTCCTTTCCTTTGAGAACTACCGTGTGACAATGTTTTCCTGTTGATAGTTAGAATATAGCAGATTATTCTGTTAATTCAATTACTATTTTGATGTTTCAAACATGTTACGTATGTCGAATTTTGACGATACTAGTTATACCAAGACCTACTTGCTTAGAAATAAGAATATAGAATAAATATGTATTCAAAGTGTAAAATTTTTTCATCTTACTAGACTATGAAGATAGAGTGTTGCTTTAAAGATTACTAAATTATACCCGGATCAAGGAGAGTCAGTATTTTGCCGTTCAGCATAGTGACTCTTTTACTTCTAGCAATATATAGGTGATGATAATTGTACGTGAGGCATGCTGACAGCTGACATAATAAATAATTTCTTCTTAATAATCTGCATCACTATGGGAAAAAGGATTAATTCAACATGTTTTCAATTAGTTGCTTCAGATAACGATAAATTTAAGTACCAATATATCTTGAATATGAATTTTATCTTCTTAAAAAGTAATTTCCATTTTTGAACAATTTAAACCGACAGTTCACATAAACTAAATGATAGTTATTATGATGCATACAATATTCTAGCCGATAGGTTGTACAATTTATTTAAACTTTTTTAAGCTATGCTCGTTTTAATTCGGCTCCTTTTATCAATATATTTCCTAATTTAAAAATAAAAGGGTACAGTAGTTCGTATAAAGGTGGTGATATCATGCAAATGATTCCAGTTGCTTCCTCTAATCTTGCAGCTGTTGGTTATGATCAAGACATTATGGTAGTTTCATTTCGTAATGGAACTGCTTATGAGTATTCTTCTGTCCCTAAATCCGTTTACGAAGGATTATTATCCGCATCTTCTAAAGGACAGTATCTCCACAGTTTTGTGAAAGGGAGATACAGTTATCGAAAACTAAGATAATCCTGTGTTAAAACTTCTAAATTGATTTTTAGAAAAACCCAGCATGAGCATGTTTTCGATTCCTGTCTAAAGAAAAGGAATCTAAATTAACAAAGCAGAAGTTTTTTTTCAATTAGTAAGAAAAATCACTACCTCGCTCTCGCTGGCATTTAAACTGGAGGTATTAAACGACATGGTGACCAATAAGCTGTCCAATAGAGAGACGGCCGTAAAACACCGAATTTTCTCCCCGGGGATGATCTCGAGATAGCGATCGACGTATGATCGGGAAGGGACCGCAGGTCTGGTCGCCAGACCGAAAGGACGTGCCCCGATGATGAGACGCAAGAAGAAAAAATTTGAAGAGATGACAGAAGTCGAGAATCTCAAAGAGCGGATCGAGTATCTCGAGATGGAGAACGCTGCGTTAAAAAAATTGAAAGCCTTGGTTCAAGAAGAGAATGCGTGACGAACCGGATCAAGGCACAAATAATCGACGAATTGCGGTCAATCTATCCCGTTCCGGGATTCCTCCGCGTGCTCGATATGGCACGGAGTGTCTATTACTATTGGCGGAGGACGCGCCTGACTGGCGATGACAAGCAGAGTTGAAGTCGACCCTGCATACTCGCTTCCACGAACACAAGGGACGATGTGGCTATCGTCGCATCCACGCACTTCTCGAACGCCAAGGCTTCCGGCACGATCCGAAGACCGTACGCCGTCTAATGAACGAGCTCGGTCTCAAATATCTCGTCCTTTATAGAAGCGATACCGCTCCTATAAAGGACGAGTCGGAGAGGTCGCACCGAATCACTTCAAGACCACCGGTCTAAACCAGAAATAGATGGCATTATCAGAATCGAGCGTTCGTCGGTACGCATACGAGCACGGCATTACGCAAAGCATATCCCGTAGGCAACTGCCTCGACAACGCAGCCACCGAAAGCTTCTTCGCCGTTCTCAAGTCAGAGCTCCTATATCTCAAGGAGTTCGATGACATGGACCACTTCAAATATGAGCTTGAGCGTTACATCGAGTACTATAACCATCGCCGTATCAAGAGACGACTAAAAAACCTGAGCCCGGTGGAATACCGGACTCAGGTCCTCATGGTCCCCTGACAAATTATTTATTATCTAACTCTTTTGGTTCAGTTCAGCAGCTGGAGGGCGTTTTGTTTAGTGAAGAGTGACAGCTTGATAGATCCATTCATAAAAGTCTCGATTGCAGGATCGAAGATCCTAACGATACGATGACCTTTGCAGCGTATGTGATTTTATGACGGATATGCTGATCTGAAATCGATAGGACGACGAGATGAAACATACAAAAAAATCAATTATACTAAGTTCCAACGTTGTAAATCTTCAAGATAATCACGATATGATTCTTTATATTCTTCATCAGTTAGTTCTCTAGCCTGAACAACTAATTTTTTTACATTTACATCTGAAAAATGAGCTCCTCCTACAAGAGAATATAAATATGAGCCAACTACTTCAGACTGATTTCTTACAAGAAAACCAGTAATATATTTACCATCAAGACTTTCGAGAACGATATCAAGACGTCGTCCTTCCATTTCATCAAGAAGTAACTGATTGTAAATCGCATCCTGTTCATTTTTAAATCTATATTTTCTGTTTCTTTTTTTGTTATCATCAATTTCCCATTGAAAGTCTTTTAGCTCTTTAGTAGTAAAAATTTTACTTAGAATTTGAATATCGTCAATTTTTAAGCAACAGAAGATACTATCATATTCCAACTGATCGTCATTAATTAAATCCATAATTTCAGTTTTATCAATCTTTACAGCTTTATATCTTCTTATGATTCTGTCCACAACCTGTTCTTTATCTAAAACCAGTTGATTTTTTCGATTTTGAAACTTGTTGTGAAGCAATTTATAATCCATATTACATACCTCCAATATTAGACCGGACTTCCATAAAAGGCATGACACTTTGGAGCTCTCTTATATGGATGCCAGTGATAATAACGACCTTTTTTAGGTTTCCCCTTATATTGATCAACTTCATGAATAGGCGATCCAGACAAATTTGCACCAGCCGCTACAGATTTTGCTCTAGATTTCGTCGAAGACCAAATATCTTTTCCACTCTTTAGACGAGACACTGCACTTCCCTTAGAAATCCCTTTTCCAATGTATAAACCTCCATTACTTAATTGAGCTTGAAAGTAAGAGTAGTTTTTATTTTTCTTTGCTTTAGTCTCAATAACATGAGCTACCCCACTTACAATAATGATACCACCCGCTTGGAATAGAGCATTCATCACGGCTGGAGTAATAACTAATCCTAATGGAACTGCTAGTGGTAAGATAGATGCTTTTGCTTCTTGTGAATCACTTTCAAATACTTCATTTTGGTTTTCATCTAAATAAATCAATTGATAATCTTCTTCTGTGACATCTTCATCTAGTACATCAGTTTCTTCTTTTACATTTCCTTCTGTTGCATTAACTTTAATCGAATACTTTTCAGTTTCACCATTAAATTCTGTAACCGTAATAGGAATACTCTCTGCACCAGGCTCAATACTCAATTTTAATGAACCAACTTCTCCATCAGCATTTTCCAGTTCAACTTCTGTATCAAACCCATCTTCAAAATTTATATCTTTAACTTTAATATTTTCATCACTCAATAATGCAGTGAATTTTTCTTCAATCGCTTGTTGAGTTATAACATTTGAGTCTAAATTTTGTTCTGCGTAAGTATATGGACTTGAAAACTGTCCAATCATTAGTGTGAATAGTAGTAAGATGATAATTTTTTTCATAAGTTTTCTCCTTTAGAGTATAGACTAAGCATTCCTGCTCCAACATATTCTTTTTTTGATTCCATTTCTTTCGTTAGTGTTGAATGCTTGTCTAAATTATTTAAAAAAACACTTAAATCATTCTGAGCAACTGAATCGTGAGCTATGTAGCTAGCTAATGTAGCTGTTATATATGGTGCTGCAAAAGAACTTCCACTAACTTTGATTTTGTTTTCAAGTTGATCTTTAGTTACGACATTATCCCCTGGCGCTATAAAGTCAATTTTTCCTTTTGCAGCATAACGAGGAACTCGATCTTCATTTGTATCATAGGCGTTTACTGAAATGACATTTTTGTAGCGTGCCGGATAGTCGGATTGCATTCCGAATCTATTACCCGCAGATCCTATAATTAAAATGCCTTTCATTGTCGCTCGATTTATAGATTCTCTAATTTTAGGATCATCATGATTAAATCCAAAGCTAATATTTATTAAATTCACATTGTTCTCTATTGCATAATTAATTCCTTCAATAAAATCTTTTTTTGTTACATTTCCTTTGTTATCCATCACTTTAATTGAATAAACCGTTGAGTTATCCCATGTACCAGATTCTTTAAGTCTATTCTTTAAAATATGGAACACTCCAGTTCCATGACCATATTCATCATTAGTTTTTTTAGATTCTATCACATTATATTGCGTTACATTTTTTTCGGAAGAACTGATGCCACTATCCAATATTGCGATACTGATCTTTTTGGATGTTGGAATATGATCATTACTAAGTGTCCACCACAATATAATTCCGGAGATTGATAAAAAAGTAAGTAAATAGATAAATTTTTGCTTTTTCATTTTTCACCGATCCTAACTTAATCTAGAGTCATGAAATGCTAGTTATTTTAATAAATAGATACCTCCTTTTATTATGATTACCAATAAAGTTCCAACAGACCATATTATTACATAAAAAAGGAGGTGACCCAATAGTTAATATTGATTTTTTACATAAATAGAGATAAAAAATTCATTTTTTTTTAATTATTAAGAACTATCTTACCTTTTCACTACTGATATATCTTGAACTTATAAAGCTTTAATAAGTAATCTTGACTACTTAAAACTAGCCGAAGCGTTAGCTATTGAGATGAAGCATTAAATCGCTGGGGTGAAACCATTTTTTCAACAGTAAATTTTGCGATAAGGACCAACGAAATGCGTTAACCGAAGCTGATCTTCTGTTCATAGATACAAAAGACCTCGCGCTCGAAAATGTCTTAACACAGATTTAAGAATAGACGCCTCGAGAGATATCACTCGAGGCTCTATTTCATGAGGAGGGAAATGGAATGAAACGCACATGGTGGAAAGAGGCTGTCGTGTATCAAGTATACTGGCGAAGTTTTTCCTGGATACGAATGGCGACGGATATGGCGACCTGGAAGTTTGTCCGTCGGAAGTTGCCTTATATTAAAGAACTAGGAGCCGACTTAGTATGGCTCAACCCGTTTTACGTATCACCAGACAGGGACAACGGATATGACATCGCCGACAATTATAGCGTCATGGATAAAGCAGGGACGATGACGGATTTCGAACGATTGTTAGAGGAAGCCCATGCAATCAGACTCAAAGTCATCTTAGACCTTGTTGTCAACCACATGTCGGATCAACATCCTTAGTTTTTAGAGGCGAAAACCTCGATCACTTCCGCGAAACGAGATTATTACATCTGGCACGATCCAATTGACGGCGAAGCACCCAATAATTGGCGCTCCTACTTTACCCCATCATGTTGGAAGTACGAAGCGAAGAGCGAACAGTATTATTATCATTCGTTCGCCGTCGAACAACCAGATCTCAACTGGGAGAACGAAGCCTTGCGGAACAAAATCTATACCATGATGCGGTTCTGGCTCGATAAAAGAATCGACGGTTTCCGAATGGATGTCATCAACCAGCTCGCGACACTCACACACACGCTCCCCGGAATGCCATACATCTACCAAGGGGAAGAAATCGGCATGACAGGTGTCGTATTCGATTCCATTGATGATTATCAAGACATTGCCATGAAGAATCGCTACAGCGAAGAAGTAGCGAAAGGTCGAAATCCACAAGAAGTGTTGTCGAGTTTGCAACCTCTTAGTCGTGATAACTCACGTAAGATGCAGTGGAATGATTCGACCGAGTCTGGCTTCACGGACGGCGTTCCATGGATGAGGGTCAAGAACTATGTCGAGCTGAACGTCGAGATGGACTTACGCCGAGAGAATTCTGTGTTCCGCTACTATCAAGAGCTGATCCATCTTCGGAAAACGAACGAAGCACTGGTTTATGGGGACTTCAAAGATTTATTGCCAGAACATCCTGTCATTCATGCGTATGAGCGTCACCTCGACGAAGATAGGTTCATGATCGTCTTGAATCACTCGGACGAAGATGTGGTACTTCCGTTATCTCCAGACTTTCAAGACATGGTCTTACAAAACGTATCAAATGAAACGGATACATTACGACCATACGAAGCTCGAATCTATAAAACGAAGAATTCATCCTAATCATTCTTCATCTTACTTATATAGAGATTATTAATTCTTATCGATACGGATAATTCATGATGTATCTTTAAATCAATGAATAAAAATTCTGGACTTCTTCATAGAATTGTAACGTTAAACTCAATCCCGTGACGCGGATGTAGGCGATGTGAAGTTCAGTTTTTGAATCAAGTGCTTATAAAATCAGGTCCTGGTTCTCTTGGATAACGAGTTGATGTTGGATATCGAGCCACTCTTCATACTCTTTCCCTTGGATCCGGAGCAACTTCTCGACAAAGGTCTTGTTCTGCTTCTGTTCACGTGTCGGCATGACGTACACTCCTTCCTTGAGATCGATAGCAGCACATCCTTAAGGACAGTCGAAGTGAAGCAAGGCGGTGGGTTTAGAGCACGTTCCCCTATGAACTCTAATGTCCAGAGTATCGGACACCTGTCTAGGGTTTTTCGCTGACCCTCAACGAATATGTGACCTGTGGTCTAAATTTAGGCGACTCTCGCCGAACCATTTCTGCGTATATACCGCTCATCCGGTCACACATGAGGGACACGCCGGTATGTGATTGGATTGACTGCCCTTAGCGATATGCTACTACGATCATCATTTTCTCAATGATTATTCATTTTACTTCGTAAGTAGATACATATTCGTTCGTCGTTATTAGTGAATCAATCTGTGAGACGAGACGTGGATTAACTCGTCATCCGGATGCTTTCGTTTGGTAATGATTTGATTCTCACCGACGACTGTACGGATCCGGTAATTGAGCTGTGATATTTCTTATGTCTCCTTGCTCTCTTATTCGATAGCAATACGACCATGTAGCTTGTATGTCTTGCCGTCGAATGTACGAACAGAGTCCGCAAGCGAGAGTTCGGCCAAATCGAAACGTTCGTGCTTCAGGTTCGACTAGTTTTTTTCTTTTCCATCCTCAAGTCGAATTCATCCTAAGGTACGGATCCAAGCGACTGCTCACAGGCTGTCGCAAGAATCTGGATATCAAGGATGGAAGGAAGTGAACGATTTCTCTCGTAAGCACTGATGGTTGCCTGCGAAATCCTTTTCTGCTAACTCCACTTGACTCCAACCATGTTCTAGGCGTTCACGTCGTAACCACTCTCCGAATTGGTACATATACATGCTCCTTTCCTTTAACAAGACTTATAAAAGATGTGATTTACAATAAATATTTTTGGCTTAATTAAAAATGTTATAATAGAAAAAGATATAAGTAGTAAGATTTAATTTAATTAAGAAATTGATAAAAAATTGAATTATTTTTTACTCATGAGATTCAATATTGACAAAGAGAGAACATCCTATGGTATTTTAATTTGTTACAAAATTATATTTTCAAGGAGGAAATAAGTTGATTGAAATAATAATTCCGCATTCTGACTTTGAAGCAGATATTGAAGCCGTTAAATTTGTCGATTACTTAAAAAATCATCAAGAAGAATTATCTCTCCAAAATTCCAAGCTTTATTATAGGTATCCTCTCCTCAAAGAATTTGATGAAAATTTAAGATTCCCCGGATTTATGTTAGTAAGTCCTTTACACGGTATAATTATATTTTCAAAAGATAACCAATCAAACAGGACCTTTGATGAAGAAAAGATTTTTGGATTATATGAAGACTTAGATGAATTATTTGGTTTTATTCTTGCAAGGCTGATCAAAATTCCAAATTTACGCAAAAAAAGGTCACGTCGAGATTTAAATGTTCAAATTGAAAGTGTCATTTATACACCTAACTATACTGGTGATTTACCAAACATTGAAGATTATGATCATAAAAGTGTAAAAGAATTAGGAGAATTAACAGCATTGCTTAATTCATTAAAAACTGATGAAATATCTGAAGATAAATTGAAAGATATTTATTCAATTATTGATGGTACGAGAAATATGCCAAGACCAACTAAACGTGATGTAAATCCTTCAGAGAATTTAAAGGGAGCTATTTTAAGCAAATTGGATTCTCAAATTGCTACTTTTGACCAGCAACAAAGGTTGGCTGCTTTAACTATTACGGATGGTCCTCAACGTATTCGCGGAATGGCTGGTTCTGGTAAAACTATAATTTTAGCTATGAAAGTTGCGCTACTACACATTAAAAATCCTAATGCTAAAATACTTTATACTTTTTATACAAAAAGTTTATACGATCAAGTTAAACAGCTAATCACACGATTTTATAGAATGTATGATGATACTGATCCTAATTGGGATAATATTCATATTTTACATGCTTGGGGAGGAAAAAGTTTACCTGGCGTTTACTATAATTCTTGTATTCAAAACAACGTAAAGCCATTAACACTTGCTGAAGCAAAAAAACAATCTTATTTACAAGGTAAGTCAGAAAATGCATTTGAGTTTATCTGTGATGATTTACTCTTAAAAACAGAAGGAAATCTACACAGAATCTATGATTATGTGATGATGGATGAAGGACAAGACTTCCCTAAAACTTTCTATTGGTTATGTAGAAAATTAGTGAAAAATGATTGTTTAATTTGGGCATATGATGAATTACAAAATATTTTAGATATTGAATTGCAAGAAACTCTAGATTTATTTGCCAACCCATACGGAGACGAGGGGTTTTCACTACCAGATTTACAACAACATCATCCTCATCAGAATAATGATATTGTTTTGCATAAAAGTTATAGAAATCCAGCAGAAATTCTTGTCACAGCCCATGCTTTAGGTTTTGGAATCTACAATGATAAGCCCATTCAACGATTAGAAAATAAAGATCATTGGGAAGATTTGGGGTATGAAGTGATTAAAGGTAATTGCATTTCAGGTGAAGAAACTGAAATCAAAAGACCTTTGGAAAATAGTCCATCAATAATTTCAGAAGAATATGATAAGGATGAGATAGTAAGAGTTCATGTTGCCAATAATTTTTCAAGTGAAGTTGAATGGGTTTGTAATGGAATATTAAATGACATCCAGCAAAAACTTTTACCAGAAGACATAATGGTTATCTGCTTAGATGATCGAAACATACGCGATTATTTTGATTCGATTGAGGATACGCTTTCTTCTCATAATATCTTTGTGAACAATGTATTAAGTTCATATAGTGGAGATGTTTTTCATATAAAAAACAAAGTAACCTTAACAACTGTATATAGAGCTAAAGGAAACGAAGCAGCATCAGTATATATAATTGGAGCTGATAGTTTAAAAAATGGTCGTTTAAATATTGTTTCACGAAATAAGTTATTTACTTCTATGACAAGAGCAAAAGCATGGCTAAGTGTCTCAGGTACTGGAACAGAGTTTTCTTATATTGTAGAAGAAATATCAACAGCAAAAAGTAATTTCCCAAGCATGAACTTTATTTATCCTGGTATTGAAGAAATTAAAACTTTAAGAAGGGAACTGGCAAAGGAAAATGAAGAAATGAATCGAAAACGAGAAGCTATGCTAAGAACATTAAGTGAATTAGGTATGAATACAGAAGAAGCAATTAAAATGTTACAGGATGACAATAAGAAATGAGTATTTCACTAGGAAAATTAAAAACAGAATTCTTATTTGCTAAAAAAACATTACAATTAATGGATATTGAATATGAAGAAAATTTACAAAAGTCAAAAAATCTATTAAACAGTGATTTTAGTCAAGATTTTAAACATGCTTCATTAAAAAAAGATTATTATAATACTTATAAAATTGCTCGTGATAATCAAGATTATACACTTTTATTAAAAGATTTTTCTTTTTTTCAATTTGGATATACTTTAAGTAAAGATAGTCGAATTGAAGAGTTGAGATATGCTTACTATGAAACTCCATCGATGGTCGAAAAATATGAAGTGTTTTTAGAAAATATGGGATTTACTTTGGAAGAAGTGGGAAATGAATTTTTTGAAGAGTATCAACAGTTTGTAAGCGAAGCACAATTAAAAAATCATGTAACTAGTATTAGATATGATTTTTCAATTGAGCAGGGTCAAGAACTCGTCCATCCTACATCTCATCTTCATATTGGCCAAGAAAATGACGTTAGAATTCCAATGTCCTTTATTATGACTCCACAAACGTTTGTTGCATTTGTAATTCGTCATTGTTATTGGATACAATGGAAAGAAAAAATTAAAGATCCTGAAATTCGTGATTTTTATTTAAAAATACATGACAACAATCACGTATTAACATCGCATTTTTTTACGATGATGGAAAAAAAAGATATTCATTTCTAATTTAAATGATTTATAATATTGATATTTAATTTTAAATACTATCAATATGGATTGAATTGACCCGGTCTACTGGGCTAATCTAAATTTATAAGACAATAAATAGCATCTTCAAAGTGGTACACTTTTAAAATGTACTGACGTTGAAGGTGTTTTTATCCTAGAAAAAAATTACACTACATTTAATACAACTTACTTTCAAACAATTGTGAAAGAGGAATGTTGAATAGAATAGAGGATTACACTTACATCAAATTTCTCAATTTACTCTCTCTATCACCCTACTCTATTATTATTATTTGACTTCTATACTAATAATTAATCTCCTGAACAAATTTTTCGCGTTTCTTTCTACAGTTAATCTTGTAATATTAATTGGACTGACGCCTTAATCGCTATATGATTTGATATTATTAATAGCAATCTCCATCTCAACAGCAAAAAACAATCTTATTTATGAGTATGTAATTTATTTGGTGCTCGAGGATTTTCTTTTTTTATGTTATTTTTAAATAATTTGGTTTTATTAGAAAAAATTAGAGTTGTTATACTTGGTCGGAAAACGTACCAGAACCGCAGTGTTAATTGCAACTTTATTAATGATCATGATATCAGCGATCATATTGTTCATTCAATATCCAAGTAAGTTTGAAATCATTTAAGGTGGAATTGGTGCTATCTTGGCAACAATCTCATTATATCTAAGCATGCACTCGCTCGATGTTGCTGAATCACTCAGAAAGACTCCAGTCGATCAGCGGATGCGACGAGGAGTCTACGGAGATCGCCCGGCAAGCGAGGGCAGATTCAAAGTTGTCTGCTGAAGTCGCACGCGATTCGCTAAACCTTGCTCTTAAGGATCAAGCTTTTGCGAGAGAGCGGTATCCCAGTGAGAGAGGACCGCAACTAAACATGCAAAAACAACAGATGCTCATTCCGTTAATCGTGCCGTTTATTATTCAACGAGCAAAGGATATAGAAGATACGGCATCAAAATGGGATTACAGTACACTTTTTCTTTCCAACGATGGAGCAGGTGTTGCGACAACGATTGACATGAGCTGGTATATGATCAATGCTCATGAGTATGATGGTTTCCAATTTCATACGGACAAAATTAAAATACCATCTCTCAATCTTTATTCCCCCTCGTTTAAACGCGAAGAATACCCAGTTTACGGGATGCGATTAGAGTTGATGTATTTAAATTACAAATGTGATAAATTTCTTCGTTTTCAAGTTACGCAAGGAAAGTTGAATTCAGAACAAAAGATAAAAAGAGAAGGGCTAACAAAAGAAGAAAGAGAAAAAAAGGTGAAAATAACTGGTGGGTATCGGATAAGTAACATTACTTCTGAACTTCCTATTAGAATGGGAACTCTAAAAAATGGAGAACTGTCTACATTTGATTTACCTTGGCATTATCGAGTCCTTACGCAACAATTTTTTATAGAACGAGTCCTGGATCCGGCTGAATACACGCAACTAAGTGGTGACGTAACGGAAGAAATCAAAGGTTAGAAAACACCTAATCCTCGCTTACGTGTTCGTTTCCAATATATAGACGCAGTACTTGAGCAAATGAATGATTTCAAAGAAGCAACTCGAGTAAAAGAATTTGAAATCACTTGTTCAGAAATTGTTGACCTAATTAAGACTCCTGAAGTAGGTAAACCGAGTCATTATACGAGATTTACTATGGTTTGTAACTTCAATATACAAACAATATTTGATCGATCGTTGTCCGAAATACATGCTGAAGAAACACTAGTCGAGAAGTATAAGACCGATAGAAGCACTGGACCGATTGAAGGATGATTTATCGAACGGCGTCGATTGAAATGTAACAACCATGGTTAGTAAGAATGATTTAGAGAAGATTGTCGCCTCATACGAAGCTTTGAAACAGAAACGAGATGAAAAAACAAGCGAAATTCCCTCCATCGTGTGAACTACTCCATAAAAATTGGACATGAAAATCCAACTTTTATGGGGTGTTTTTTTATGGTCAAATATGCAGAGGCATTTAAGATCAAAATCATTGAATTTTACCTGGCGGAACGAGACGGGAGAAGCTTGACGAAAGAATTCGGAATCACACAGCACATGAACAGGGATGGACTGAGGGGCTAATAGACAGAACGAAAGGACATGCCCCAATAGCGAGTTGTCTCGTAAGTACTAAAACTTGACGGATTACTCTAATGCATTGATTTTATCTTTATGCGTTTCTCCCGTAAATCTTTTATCTCTATTTACTTTATCGTGGTCATACGCATACACATTTATCCTCAGATATGTTCATGGTTAACGGCTGATTTGCAAAGGAGAGGATGCAGTTTGATTGGATTCAAGCAAACCACTTTCCGATCGAAATTGACCTGTGCCAATAAATCAAGCTGATCTGATACTTCTCGTATTGTTGCTCAGCCGTCTCGACCTTGACCGGATAAGTTAGCGAGCGGGACGTAGCATGTTTTATGGCATGAAACTCCATCGTTTCAATGTATACTACTTTCATTCATTATATGGACTTGCTCTATCTTAGGGCAGTACATCTCTAAATAATGGAGACTATTTTATATTTTTTTGTATTATACACGTCATAGCCTCCCTTTCGAAGAAGTGGGCTCATGATCTTCTTAGAGAGGAGAGACAACTGATTAGAAGATACTTGTTTCATGTAGACACTCGATGGTCATGCCTCCCCTCTTTCAATGCGATTGCACAACTGATAATCTCCCCGTTGAGCAAGATGCGCGATTTGCTGCGGATATGCTCGTGTCAGCCATCCTACCGATTCGTTAGACACTAAATGGTCATGCCACTCTTTTCTATCGTTTGTCTCAATGACATAAGATTAGTTCCATTTATGAGACGGTAAATAACTCGATCCATTAAGGACACACTGGGGAAGAAACAATCGATTTACTGATCCATATGCATCCTATTCCCCACCCAATCCGCCATATAAATATGTTATGTCAACTAAATGTATCATCTTGATATACTTGTGATAATTATGTATTATCACAAGTAGTTGTTTGTTATAATAATTATAGAGATAATATGTAATACAATTAAAAAATAAACAATTTCGCTATATATACATATGTATATCAATCATAATATGATGTAATACACAAATAATCGATAAATCATGTAGCAATCGAACAAAAAAGTCTTCAAAAGAGGAAGCGATGAAAAAATAGACTGGAGGATGGATTATGAACGAAGAACTAACAAAAGAAATAACAAATGAAGTTGTGATTAGAGAAGAAGCAGCACTCGCATTTACTGATAGCCGCGAAAAGTTACTCGCGGTGCTTGAGGACGATCACTTAAATATGGAAGCGCTAAGCGATCTCGAGATCTTCGAGTTATTCTGGGCGACTGAGTTGTTCCCGGTCTATAGCCAAAAAAGCCCGCATACCAAGCGGGCTTACAAGCAAGATCTCGATTATATTTTGCGGTTCTTTGTCACTAAGACGCAGGGTGTCAAACAGCTGACGATCCTCAATCTGCATGAGTACTTAAAAGAGGTCCATGACCAGTATGCCCCCCGGACCGTTAAGCGACGAAATGCCATGTTGCGACGCTTCCTACGTTTCTTGTATGTCAACGACTATCACGTGCGGGACTTATCGGTGCAGGTGAAAGACCAAATGAAGCCCGAGCCGCTCCGACGAGAGATCGACTTCGACGAGATGGAGGCTATCGCCCTCGCCTTCCGCCACACGGTGAAGCAAAAAAAGAACCGCGAGCTATTGCAGCTACGTAACGAGACAATGGGCTACCTGTTATTGACAACAGGAATGCGTGCTTCTGAATTACTAGCATTGCAGTTCAAACAGGTTCAAGAATCGTCTCCAATGAGATACATCGAATTTAAAGGAAAGCGTGAAAAATGGCGGCGCATACCGTTATCCCAAAAATCAATCCATCTCATCGATCGGCTAAAACAACTAATGAAAATTGAAGGAGTAATAAATCCTCATATTTGTTTTAATATTCGTTCTAAAGATTCTTCTATATCATATGAAGCATTAAGACTTATCGCTCAATTAGCTTCTACACAATTGACATCACAAAAAAATTCACCGCACTGGTTTCGACGTTCTTTTATCACAAAGCTGTTAACGAATGGTATTCCTTTATATGAAGTCATGAGCCTTTCCGGTCATGAGTCTATTACAACTACAAATGCGTACCTTCAACAATTAAAAAAAGCTGAATTACATATAATACCGTACGAATAAAGTCATCAAATACAGTATAAGAATTTATACTTTTTTAACCGATGGATTCTTAAAAACACGATGGCTTAACACCAACGTTTGTAGCGTATGGGTTAACTGATTTAATTAACTAACCTGTATTTTGTAGAATTTCTTAAGGCACGGCTAAGTTAACCATGAGGATTTAGTGTCACAAAGCTATGTCTGATAATAGATAGATTCTGGAACTAAAAGAACTGGTGTACGTACATTTATTAGGGATACTGACACAAAGGAAGGTATATGACTTGGTGTGTGCGTGGGGCGTTTCATAGACATTTCTTAAATGTCGTACTATACAGTTTAATTCGACATTATCTATCTCAATGTTCTAATCAGTATTTTCCTGTATATTTCTAAACACTAAAAAGACAGTCCGGGGGTATCATCTTTGTTAGAACTAAAAATCGCAAACCTCCTAGTTCAAATTTTAAGTCTACTTTTACTAATCGATTCCGTCATTTTTGTAATAAAAGACACGAAAAGTTATTCATTTAACACTCGCTTCAGACTTAATTTTTTATTCAAGTTGCTATCATACTTAGTAGAAGTTTTATTTATATTCTTGATATTCCAAGTAATAGTATCTATCAAACCACTAGATACTTTATTAGCTTATGAAGAAAGAAGTATACTCAAACGCTTTATAGATTTCTTTACTGTATATCAAATTTTCATTTTTATTGTATTGAATTTATATGATTCATTAAAAAAAGAAATCCTCTTATCACTGCTTCACCAAATGGACTTTATTCACCCTTACCTAGAAAAAAATCAAAGCATACATTTAGAAATAGAAAAACTAAAAAAGAAGGCTTCTTATTCTGAACGAGTTACTCAATATGATGATATTAGTGTTTCAGATAATAAAGATTATCAAACGTTCTTCAGTTATTTAGAGAACTACGAAGAACACAGGGTAGAAAATCCCGAAAAAGCTGATGAGATATTATCTATACTTAGTGAATTTAAGGTCGACATTCTTGAGAAAAAAGAAAGGCTTGATAGCTTATGGAATCTATCTTTAATTGCCCGCCTTTCTATAAAAGTGTTTAATAAGTGAGAAAAGCCCCCGATAACCAGCAATGGTTAACAGGGGCTTGCTTTACTTATGGCATCCGTACCCACTTACCTACTTCATCTACTTTAGCTGTATCCATACCTGCCTTATTAAAAGCAATACTGAACGTCCCTTTAGGATTACCTGCGTAATCATCAACGGTTACTCTCAAAGAATTTAGGTTATCTTTTTCAAGATCTTTAGTGACTTTATTCAGAACTTCTTGAACTTGTTTATCATCTTCTACGCCTGCTTTTACCCTTAGATGAACTGAAGTACGCGTTGGAGAATACTTTCTATCTGTCGTCTCTGTATAATCTCTCGTTACCTTTTCAGACGTCTCTTTCTTATTATCCTTATCATCTCCGTCAGTAAAAAAGAAGATGCCACCTCCTATAACTACTACCAAAGCAAGTAAAATCCCGATCAATTTCTTCGACATACTACCCCAACCTTTCTCCTAAATTCATTTTAGTACAAAAAAAACACCCCATATGATCGAGTGTTGATACTCCCACATATCCTCACTGACCTTTGAATACCGTTACTACCGTTACTCCCAACCCCCATTCTTTCTAAATCTCCTCTTACAAATCTCCCTTCGAAGTTACCTAAATATCTCTATTTTTTCGCTTCATATACTTATCGACATATTCACCCTTTTTCTTCAGTATATTTACATTTTTTCTGAAAATTGGTCAATACGTTAATTCTTAAAACGTTTTTAAGTTCAAGCTGACGTTCTTTTTGACCCCAACTCTTTGAACTAAAAAGCATCTCCTTCAAGTCAAAAATCATTAATTACCCTAATACCTTAGAAGTGAACAGAAGTTTGTCTGAAAAAAACGTGTCCTGTTATATCGGTGAAAAGACGCTTAACAGAAAAATACGTTTTAACAACTTCTTTACCTGTTCGGTGAAAGGGGATGACGTACGAATGAGTAACACAAAAAAATGTTAACGCTGCTGATACTTTATCAGTGAATAAGAGATTTAATCGTTCATGTCTGAAAACTAAATCTAAAACGCTATTAAATTAAACAGGAGATTATAAGAAGCCGCACTGAGATGACTGAATTTTAGATGGTGATTATCAAAAGAATCTCACCTTAAAACGGAGATTATATATGTGGATTGTGACAGGGGAGAAGTCTTTCTCTGTCCATTTACTAGTTTTTACCCTCTTCATTTCTTTTCGGGGGCTATATGACGTTCTTTTCCTTCATCTGAAGCAGTTAATGAGGATATTACGAGATCAAAGGGACAGTTTTCATCTTAACTACTCATCTGAAATTTTCGGGTGACGATATGGTGTTCTTTTCTGATCTACATTAATTCGTTAAATGTTCGAAGAAAAAGGGCTGATATGTCTTCCGTCAGACGTCTCTATCTAGGGTGTTACTTATCTGAAACGGTCACATGTTTCGAAAACACTCTAAATACCTAGTGAGGAGGTCAGTTCGGCACATATCAATTAACGAAAGAGGTGATTTTTAATGACAAATCATGAAAATAAGCGACGTAATAGAAAGAATAAGCGTAGCAAATCGCAACAAAATACTGATAAGTTGATGTCTGGGTTAATGCTTATCGGTCAAATGATAGTTAATGGTGTAGTCAAATGGCTTATCGAATTATTGATTAGCTTTCTCTAAATCGAGATAGTAAGTGGGAGGGACTTCACTAGTCCCTCTTTTTATCTTTAATCAATCGATTGATCTACTCTAGATCGAATTAAGCAACTGACTATCTATCCACCTTGCTTCTCACTGCAACACAGAAGCCTTCAGATTACTGATTTTGTTGTTTTTAGGTAATTTATCATTATACTTCATTAGAAATGCTTAACCTTTTACATTATTAACTTAAGTGTTTTTTTTATAGGGTTAGATGTCTGGTTGGCACTTAAGTACAATAATTGAAATAAAAAAACTAAGGTTTTCACCCTAGTCCTTTAACACTTATTTGCTATTCTCTTTTGCTTCTAAAGCGTCTAATGCTTTTTCAAGTACATCAGATGTAAACGAAGATTTAAATCCTTTTCCATATCGTTTCGCAGCCTTATCTAATCTTTTAGCTAATGCTGGTTCTAAAAAGAGAGAAACACGAGTTTTAGTATCTTTCTCTTTTTCCTTTTTAGTTTTGTACTTATCCATATCCAGGGCAATTGATGATGCTGGAACAGTTGCTTCTGTTACCTCTTGTTCGCTAGTCACTTCGTCAAACTGATTTCGTATGTTCTTCATTTAAAATCTCCTCCATTAATTCGTAGTACACTTCTACAATATCTCGATCACGTGCATTCAATTTATCTAATAGAACAGTAGGCTTACTATCAACGGCTACTGTTTCTGCAAACTTAATTGTCTGCTTGATCATCGTATCGAACATTCTAATTCCTTTATGCTGACAGTAAGTACGTGTTTGTTGCAATAATTCCGTATGAAGTGCAGTGGTTCTTACTAAAGTAGCTAGTACCCCTACAATTTCAATAGGGTCTTTCCTACGACCATTGAACATATCAACCATATCAACTGCTTTCTTAAGACCCTTAATTGCATATGGTTCTAACTGCAACGGAATAATGACTTTATCCATTACGTTCAACACGTTACCTACGTTTAATGAATAGGCTGGGGGCGTATCTACCAAGATATAGTCGTACGCTTCACGCACACCTTTTAAAGCATCTTTCAACAATGTGAAAGGGCTTAATCCTTCATCTTTGTACGTAGTCCATATTTGATAATCTAAGTCGTTCAGTTGATTATTTGCAGGAACTATATCCAGGTTCGATAAAATAGGTTGTTTCACTTCTGCTATCATTTTCTCTTCCATGTACACATCGTACACATCGAAAATAAAATCATACTTGAAAGTCTATACATAAAGTGTTAAATAAAATTTCTAGGCGAATCGGTTCCAGAAAAAAATATTTTTGTCTAATTTACTATTATTAACTAAAATTTTTTATCATTTACTTTTAAAAACTTATTAAAAACATTTTAATGTTTATTATGTTAACATATTTATGTATAAAAAAATAAAAAGGAGTGATTTAAAATTGTTGGAAATTTTTAGAGAATTTTTTAATGATCAAGATATTAATTTTAATGAACTTGATCCATCAACTTTAATTGTTTTTGATACAAATACACTTTTAAATATCTATCGATATTCAGATGAAACGAGAAAAAAATTAATAGATGCTATGGACAGTGTTCAGCAAAATTTATGGATTCCTTATCAAGTAGGGTTAGAATTTAACTTGAGAAGAAAAAAAACATTATATGATTTAAAAAATCAACCAAGTAAAAAAAATAATGACATAATAAAAATATTTAGTGACTTTGAAAAAAAAATTACTAACGAAATTCAAAGCATCACCTTAAAAAGTAGTGATGTAATAGAACAAAAAGATCTAATAATTTCAGATACTAAAGAAAAATTAAAAACATTACAAAATGAAGTGTCTTCTTCTATTGAAAATATTTTCAAAATGTTGAATTTAGAAGAAGATTTAGCTACCAATTTTGGGACAATTTTTAAAGATAAAATAGGAGCTAGTTTTTCGCAAGAAGAACTAACTAATGAACTTTCAGATGCAAAAAATAGATACGAAAATAAAATCCCCCTGGCTATAGCGATTTTAAAAAAGAAGATGTTACGCATTATAATGGTATAAATTTTAATCAAAAATATGGAGATTTAATAATTTGGAAGCAAATTATTAAAAGGGCTAAAGAATCAGATATTGATCGAGTAATTTTTATTACAGATGATAATAAAGAAGATTGGTGGTATAAATTACATGGAGAATCACTTGGACCAAGAGCTGAGTTAAAAAACGAAATGTTGCGACTTGCAAAAGCAGATTTATTCATGTTTAATTCTAATAGCTTTTTAAATAAAATTTCTAATGAAATTCAAGACTTGATATCAATAACTGAAACTTCAGATTTTGATTTTGAAAATTTTGAATGGGAGAATTATATATCAAATTCTAATAGTAAATCAGAGGATATGCAGTCACATAAACATAATAAAAATTTATCTCTTATTGATACTTTAATATCAACTAAGCATACAAAATTTTTAGCTTTGCATTCTCTTAATGAACAAATTGACTTAATGGAAGAACACCAAAGAAAACCAATTGAATTTGATGAATTCCTTGAAACTTTAGAAATTATAGAGTATTTAAATTCAGAGAAAAATAAAGTAGAAATGGAAATTGATGATTTGAATAATCGTATTGACGAAATAAAATATGATAAATAAATAAAATTTTCTACAGTTTAAATCGCTTAGGTATTGCGTGTTAACGAGTTTATGCTTTTTAAATATTATTAAAAATAGTGTTATTTATCATAGTGATAAAATCACTCTTTAAGGTGCAATTCTTCTTTGTTACGTAAGAATTTAGCACCTTAAATTGTTTAATATCTTTTATATCGTATACATACTGAATGGAGAAAATTAGTCAAATTATCTATCTATTAGATAAACAAAATATAATTATTCTTAAAGTTTAGTTTCTTGATAGCTCCCTTTAAATGATCTTCTTTTTTAGAATAAGAACGATTATGTCTATAAAATTCCATTTAATCTATAGTTTATCTCGAATCACCGATTAATCCCAGGCATCTTTTTTCATTGATAAATAATCTATTAGTTCTTTAAACATTGAATCTGTATCATGGATGATTTCTAGAACTGTTCTATAGCATCTAATAGGTCTCGAGAGCTCCTCTATAAGTTGTAATTTTGGAATCTTTGCTTCGAGATCCCATGTGGAGCAGTCCTGCTGTAAAAAGAAACTCAATTGTTTTAAGGCATTGGCAACCGGTAATTTTTCATCTAGTTCGGCTTTTTTTGCCAATGCCTCTTCTCATGTTTTTCTAACATAGGTCACTAAGCCTGGATATATCTTAATTTTTCGATTCGGTGATTCAGTTTGTTCAATTTGTCTCTGTAGTTTTTCACGAAACACTCTCGCTTGTCTAAAATTCCATGACACAGAATACACGGCGTTAGCATGTTTTGCTGCAAGGGCAATCCCTTGTTCAGAAGCCCCCGCTTGCATCGCTACTGGCTTTCCTTGAGGACTACACGGCGTAGACAAGGGACCTTTTACACTGAAATAGGCTCCAGAATGATCGATAGCCTGAATCCGTTCAGGATCAATCAATTGATTATCTGATCGATCCGTGAGAAAAGCCGCTTGATTCCACGATAAAAATAGCTTCTCCATCAATACCGCGAATTCGTCCGCCTTGTTATACCGTTCTTCCCTCGGAGGTAGTGTCTCCATCCCGTAGTTTAACGCTTCCCAATCTGTCATCGAAGTCACTAAGTTCCAACCCTACCCTCCCCTTCGTCACGTGATCAAGGCTTAGGAGTTGCCTGGCTGCTGTATATGGATTGGAGAACGTACTCGATATCGTGAAGACTAATCCTATATGATTCGTCACTTGAGAAATAGCCGTTAAATTGATTAAAGGATCCAACCAATAGACAGGTAAGTCAGTTGCATTATTAGCCGGAAAGGATTGATTGTCCGCAAAAAATACTGTATCCAAACATTCAGCTTCCGCTATTTGAGCCAATCGCTGATAATAGCGGCTCTCTCCGATCTCTTTAATCGCGGAATCAGGCATTAACCATGCGGCTTGGTGATGACCACATCCATATAACAAAACGCTAATATTTAACTGATTTTTATTCGTCATCTTCTGTTCACGAATCCCTTCTCTTACAAGCTCAGAAACTTTTAAAACGTCCGCTTCAATTCATCGTTAATCCACCATCGACCGTTACGTTTTGACCGGTAATCCCAGATGCTGCTTCTGATGCCAAAAAGGCAACTAGTTGAGCCACTTCTTCTGGTCTCGTCACTTTTTTCAATGGTGTCAATTGAGCAATGAAATCGAATACTTCAGCAGTTGTCACAGCACTAGCATCCGTTACTTTTAACAATCCGCCGGAGACAACATTCACGTTGATTCCATATTGACCTAGTTCCGCGGCTAGATTTCGTGTAAATCCTATTAAACCTGCTTTTGCTGTTGTGTATTCATGATAAGGAACGACTGGATTTTGATAAAGGTTTGTTCCAATGCTGATGATACTACCATTATGTCGTTCCATAAATTGTGGCAGCACACTCTGGATGACGTGGAACGCCGCTTTTATCGTTCCATCCAGTTGCTTTTGATAATCTTCCCATTGCAAGTCGATAAACGATTTTTGAGCAACCGGATCAAATTTGAAGTCTACTAATGCATTATTAATGACAACATCGATTTGACTATAATGTGCTGTTGCGGATTGCATCATGCTCTCGACATCATCCTGCTTCGTAACATCTGCATACAGGGCAAGTGCATTTTCTACTCCTAGTTCGCTTACAAGCTGTTCTGCCGCATCTTTGCTTTTGAAGTAATTAATCACCACTTTAAATCCATTGTTCACTAACACCCTCGCAATCGTCGCTCCAAGTCCACTGCTACTTCCTGTGACTAAAACTATTCTGCTCATTCTTGTCCACTCCCCCATTTATTTTTGCAACTTAAATAGCGAAGTAGTAAACAAAAAACGCAACTCTCCAAAAGGAAAGTTGCGCACGTCTAAATAACCACATAGCAAAGAGCGACATCATCGTCTCCGCTTTTTCATCAGAGTTTACACTTTCCTACGCTAGTACGACCTAGTTCAGGTTCAAAGGGTTTGAGTAGCTACTCATCTCAGTTTAATAACACCCCTAGTGATTCTATTTAAGTTACCTTCACTTTAGTAGTCTTGTAAACACCTGTCAATGATGATGAAAGCGATTCGTTAATAGTATCTCTTTAAAGATCGAGCGTAAAAATAGGTTCATTATCTGATTCGGATTACTTTGTTACGGTCATATCTTATACTAGGCAATACTAATTATCATTTTTTCTTTCTTTAATTATGTCTTAATATACGAGCGATTCGATATTTCAGATCAATTACGTGACCTAGTAGTCCGAATCATTAATGTTTGCAATGTATAAAGCTTATCTTGCGTAATCATCTTATAGGGGCCATTAAGTAGTAAGTATGTCGTCTTCTCTCTTCAGTTTATATTTAATTTTTTTTGTCTTAAAGTATACGCACTCTATTTTACGTTTTTACTACTTTTTGAATAAAAACGTACCAATTCAATCAACGATTCATTTTCTTTCCCATACAAGCATTGGAGTTCTGCACAATTACGTAAGAGTTAAGTTCTTTGATGTGTAAGTTGCCTTTCTCATTATCTAAGTTATGAATCATTTTTTCCTCTACCGAGTCATTCACGATTTCCTGATCGACAGTCCTTTGTGTATCGACTGCGATATACAGCCTATTCTGATTACTTTTAAGTCACTTAGATTGATGTAAGTTTATTCTCTTAAAAGCTATCAACTATGTTTGATCAGTAATTTCTTATGCTTTACTCAAATTAGTACTCGAGTGTTGTAAGCGATTTTTTAGAGAAAAACTATAAAATTCCTAATCTATTTTCCCTTGTAAATATGTACAATAAAAATACAAATATTTTTAAAGGAGCTGAACTTATGAACATCCGAAAAGTAATATTGCTCGTCGTGATTGCTATTGTCTATCTTTTACTCTTCACTATCACCTTTTGGAGTCTCATTGGCTTGTTGATCTCAGCAGTTGGTCTATACTTTTACTTTAAACCGAGGCTTCGAAATCCAGTGAAGTACCCAACCTTTGTCGTTTGGCTAGGTGTATTCATTGCTTTTTCAATTTCTATCTACATGGTAGACCGAATAAATGAACCTCAAAAAATTGAAGCCGGATCCTCTACCAAGGAAACAAAGATGTTGGAATCATTAAAAATAGAGTCAAAGGAGTTAGAAACATCTTTAAAGGACACGCAACTTAAACTAAAAGAGCAGCAACAAGAAACGAAAAAATTGAAAGAGGAGTTAGAACGAGAAAAAGAATTACGTCTGCAAACCGTTGAAAGCTACAAGGAAGAAGCAGACAAACGTACTGCTTTAGAGAGTAAACTCAAAGAAGAAGAGACGAAACATATTGCTGCAAAAGAGAAAATCGACGAACTCGAAGCCTCTTTAGCAAGTAGAGAAATGATAAATGAAGATGAGAGTATATCTGATGAGGAATACGTTGATGAAGCAGATACAGAAGTAGCAACTGATCTTGAATACGACCCTTCTGGAGCAGATCGCGACTGTGGTGATTTTTCCAGTGCCCAAGCCGCTCAAGATTTTTATATAGCTGCCGGAGGTCCTGCAGTTGATCCCCATGATTTAGACCGCGATAATGATGGAAATGCATGTGATTGGAATTGACAAGTGTGTATGAATTTTCTCGCGCATTACAATTGGTAGATCTACTTAAGATTAAATAAATGATTAAATTTCTTAACTGACAATGTGGTAAGTGAAATAACAAAAAGTATGCGCGGCGCATACTGAACTGCTCCCTGTCAAGTAGACAGGACAAATAATAAAAATCCTTCAAACGGCTTGCGCTCTGTATTCTAATGGAGCCAAGCCGTTTAATCGTTGTTGATATCGTTCTTCATTGTAGAAGTAAATATATTTCTGAATCGCGAGTCGGAGTTCGTCGAACTCCACAAACTTATGTAGATAATAACTTTCGCACTTCAACGCTCCCCAAAAAGACTCCATCGGACCGTTATCAATACATTTACCAACCCGAGACATACTTTGTGTGATGCCTGCCACCCGTGTCATGTGACGAAACATATGCGACGTATATTGGAATCCTCGATCACTATGAAGCAATGGACGACTTTCGGGTGCACCTTGAAGGGCGAGTTCGAGTGTATCGAATATGAGTTCGTTATTGTTTGAGTGCCTAAGAACGAAGGCGCGGATGGATCCATCATATAGGTCCAGAATAGCGCTCAAATATGCCTTCTGAGAGGCGCCGTACTTCAATCCCGTGACACATCCGTCACCCATTTTTGATTCGGCTCTGCTGCGTTGAAATCACGGTTCAGAATGTTCTCTGCGGTCTGTTGAGGACGATTACGAATATACAAAGGACGTTTCCGACGTATGACACAGTGAATACCAGCGACATGCATCAGGCGACGGACACGCTTTGCGTTAACGTTTCTTCCGAAACGACGTTTCAGGTTCAATGTCATTCGGCGATAGCCATAGATTCCTTTCACCGAAAGGTGGATCTCGTTCATCTCTTCGATGATTTTCATATTCTCAGTCTCACGTTTCTGCGGTATACCAATCCGACGTAACCACTTGTAATAGGCAGCGCGCGAGACACTTGCGAGGTGACATAGGACGATGATCGGATAACCGAATTGCTCGACCGATGATTGGATGGCTTCATATTTATCTTGAAGACGAATTTGACTTAACGTGACCTCCTCTCGATCTCCTCTAACTTTTTTAAGAAATCGTTCTCCATGCGTAGACGCTCATTTTCTTTCTCGAGTCGTTTCAGATCCAACGCCAAACGGTCTGTATCCGTCAATTCTTCTACTGGCCTCTGACGTCCGCGGCGGTCCATCAGTGCGTCGATTCCGTCCTTTTCGAACTTTCTTACCCAGCTATAAATTTGTTGGTACGAGACCCGATGGGTCTTCATGATGCTTTGATAGTCTTTTCTGTTCTGTATACAGTCCATGACTGCCTGGACACGCTCTTCGAATGTAGTGGTTCTACCTTTAGTCATAGTGGATCGCTCCTTCAATGGTTTCCCTTGAGTACTATGACTAGTATACTTCTCTATCCATTCGCAAGCAGGCTTTTATCCGAGATATCAAACCGTGCCGTAGCGCTAATAAGCGATTCCTTTTGGTCGAGTAATGCTCGTATAGCCTTCATCTTCAGTTCTTCCGGATAACGCGTCCACTCTGTTCAATTACGAAGTGCCATGCAGCCGCCCGTACGATATTTTGTCCTCCATCTATTTAAGGTGCTAACTGAAAGCTCGAAGAGCGAGGCAATCGATTTGATTGAGTCGATTCCATCCTCACACATCTTAATGATTTGTAGTTTTTCATCTGACGAAAACTTAGAATTAGTCATAGAAAAAGCTCCCTTCAAAAAAGTAGACAGTTTTTGTTATTTCAACTGTCTACTTTTTGGAGAGCATATCATACTTTTTGTTATTGTATTTTATTTTTAATGATACTAAATGCGTTTCAATTATTAATTAAGATGAAATCATTTACACTTTAAAGATATACATAAAAACTTCCGTCGTGTTTAACGTAAAGGAGATTCCATTGAAACTTGAACGTTTACTAACTATGTATATTTAAGCTACTTCATCGCTCTACCATTTCTGCTTCACAACTAGCTGAAGAATTAAATGTCTCTCAGAGAACAATTTATCGAGATATCGAAACCATTAGTGCAGCTGGTATTCCTATTACTTCGTACCATGGAACAAACGGTGGATTCGGTATTATAGAGAATTACAAATGGGATAAAACGTTTTTAGACGCTTCTTCTATGCTTGAGGTATTGTCTTTAGTCAAAAATTTATCGGACCAATTAAATGATCACGATCTTAAAAAGACTGTTGATCGTCTGTCCATTCTCACATCAGAAGAACAAAAGAATCATCTACATATTGATTTAACTCACTTCTCAGTCAATCCCTCTTTTTTAATCAATCTTCAAAAAAGCATTAAAGAATCAACACGCGTTTGTTTTCAGTATATTAGCTCTCAAAATGAATAGACTACTCGAGAGGTAGATCCTCTTTCACTACAATATAAGTTCCGAACGTGGTATCTATACGCTTATTGCTATTTAAGAAACGACTATCGCGAGTTTAAAGTCTCACATATACTCAACCTTGAGAGACTAACAATTTCTATTAAGGATACTCATCGTTTACCCAAGGAGCTACCAGTAGTTGTCCCTCCAAAAGAGCGTGTCATTTTACGTGTCCATACTCAATCCATTCACTTAGTATTAAATCATTTTCAACATCACTCGATGACGCAAGAAGAAGATGGTAGTATCACAGTGACATTGATGTTACCTCCACCATTGAATGCAGAATGGTTCATTAACATATTGTTAAGTTTCCATTCAGGCGTAGTAGTCATTCAACCTTTATACTTACAAGATGTCTTAAAAAATGAAGCTAAAAAAATATTGAATTTATATGAGGATATATGACAGTCAGTTGTCATATATCCTTTTTTATACTAAACGTAGTTAGACAACGATTACTATTACAACTAAAGGAGCGATTTGAATGAACGCTGGAAAATCGATGGTTTCTTATCATGAATGGGCAATGAGAGTGATGTTAGATCATCTAGATAATTTGCCGAAAGAAGTTTTAATAAAGGAGATCAAAAGCTCTTATCCTACTATTGCTAAAACCCTCAGCCATATTCTTGCTGTTGATACCATGTGGATTCAAATTCTAGGAAAAGTAGATTTTCAACAAGCATTACAGGATGCGATGAGTCAATTACCGCTTACTGATGCCTATACAATTGAAGAATTCAAAATGGCATTCAAAAATGTATCATTAAAGTATCAAACCTTCTTAAACGAAAACTCAGACCTCACTGTGATGATAGATGTAAATAATCCCTGGTCAGGTCCACGTCAAACAACCTATGAAGAAATTTTCTTACACGTATCTAACCATGGGACGTACCATTTAGGTAATATCACTGCCATGCTTAGACAACAAAATGAAACTTCACTTATGATGGATTATTCTCTTTTTTGGTATGAAGACACCACAGTTAAATCATAAAGGGTCATAATACTGTTAGTATTCAATTAGAAATTGCTGTTTTTAAGAAATAAAAGTGTGCGCCGGCGCACACTTTTTTCAGACTGAACACAAAGTACAATTTTTCTCTAAAGAGAATGATTGTGTTTTTTTGTTCTTCTTGAATCGTTTGTTGGGGAGAATCATTGTGTCCTTCGTTTTTCTGCAGAGTCGCAATCACAGAAAAGTCATTCATCGTCATCTCTGGGAAGAAGCGATGGATGAAGTAGAGTATCTCAGGCATATAGGTTTGAATTGCACGCTGTACCGAAAGTGTCAAGAAACAATCGAGGATGTATTGCAGACACCAAAGAGAGGCATAATATGCGTTGGATTCGCTATCGGTGCCTGAAAAAAAGGCGCTTCAAGCGATGCTTACCTTCATTGTCTTGAATCTCAAAAAGCTTACGCGTTAATCTTGGTATTCTACAAGGAACTTATGCCTTTACTAAGCTTTAGTAGGAATTACATACAACGAATCCTCATTTCAATTACAAAATGAGGATTCGTCTAAAACAAAAAGTGTGCGCCGGCGCACACTTTTTGTTTTAGACATCTAACATCAATAAAAAAATCGTATAATAACACATATTTTTTTTCAGTTAGACAATTAATAATTAATTCAAGTTTTTGTTTCACGTGAAACAATCATTTTAAAATTTCGTTCAAGGATGTTTATTAAGAGCTATCAATTAGATAAAAAGCGTGCGCCGGCGCACGCTTTTTATCTAATTTCCCCACTCCTCTTGAGACATGCTATGCTAGCTATATCGAATTAAAGGGGGCGTGCATTATGGACTCTACCTTATCCGTCCAACATAGACAGCTTGTTGTCTCTCAAGCAGCAAAGACACTGCTCGAGAACGATGTTACCGAACAACTAATCTCCATCGATATCATTGATGTCGAAGCCTATGTCAATCAACTTTATGAAGAATTTTATGAATTTCAAAATGAAGAAGATGTTTATACCAAGCTTCGTTATTATTCCTTTAAGAAATTAAAACGGCGCTGGGTACGAGCAGCCGTAAAAAACTATGTTGAGAACAAAGGTCCGATGAAAGAACTACGAGGCCTTCATAAAATGTACCTTGAGTATTGGGACATTGCGGGAAAGGAAGGCTTTCAACGAAAGTTCTCTGCTGATAATGTTGAGAAGTTGATGCAAGAACACATACAGGAACTTGAAGAATGGGCTGAAAATAACAACTTGCTGATTCATACGTATCCGCACTGGGGACAAAAGACGAAGAATCAGCAAACGACAACAATGCGGACTGATATTTTAATGGTCATTGGAGAGGTTGCGAAAGAATTGAAACGTGCGCAACCAAAGGCACACGTTGCGACTTCTACGTCGATTACGGTACCGTTCTTTGGAATCGCTGATCGCATGAAAAATACGACGGAAAAGTTTAATCAAGGAGACGCTATGATGACGGATTTATCTCTTGATCTCCACGACTTCTCCGCTGTCGTCCCTAAATACAAACAAGGTATCCCGGCGAATTTATCGGTTCTCGTCAGTAATGAGTTCCTTGCAGAACTCGACGGAAAAGTCCCGGATCTTGATGCTCGTGATTTTGAGGCTTTTAACGAAATTCTGTCATATCGCGATGTGACGTTTCAAACGAGTCGAAAGATCGTCTTCCCAATCTCAAAACTTGTCAAAAAGATTTATGGAAACGATAGCGGGAAAAGCTACACCCTCACAACCCAACGTCTTGTGAAACTCGGTTATTATCGTGTAGCCGTTAGAAATGAGGAAGGAGACCTCTCAATCTTTGGTCTCTTCTCCTCGGTTAAAATTAGTAATGCTTCATCAGTTAAGCGGGACACACAAATCACTGTCACCGTCTCAGAGGAAGTCTATGATGATTTATTAAAACAACAGATCATCAGTATCTATGGAGAGCAAATTGAGCGGTTAAAAGGAACATTCGCTTATCATCTCTCCTTTGTACTTCAAAAGGAGCGACTTAACTCGTATCAGTTAAACGAAGCAATGCCTGCGAAACGGCATTGGCGTCAGTTTACACACTCGATTCGATTTAATAAGAGTCGAAAAGCAGAAAACTTGAAAGAGCTTGAAACTAACTTGGATCGTATCAAAGAACTTGATTTTATCATTCAAGATTGGCATCGTTCCGGTGACTACTATTTCTTATACTTCCATCCCTTGGAACGCTGGGAACATGATGATCGCAGGAATGCCCTTCTATTATAAGTAACATAGAGTCTTTTATTCATGGATTCAAATAAAAGAGTGAACGAGAAAAATCATCTCGTTCACTCTTTTTAATTCTTGTTATGCCAATCATTAAAACTCGATGTTAGACATTCATCTTATATCCCCATATGTGTTATATACCTTGTCGTGATCCTGTGAAATCATGATTAGTTATCGTGAATTTTTTACATCAATAAAATTGGTCGTTTTACGGTTACTTCACAAGAGACTCCACAATCATTATAAGCAGAAGTCAGCACGCACTCATTATTGTATTCTGAACTACTTATATTCTCAAAATAGAAGAAACGTCCATACTCACAAATTTTAGAGTAATACTAATAAAAATGGACGTTTGTAAAGTAATAATAAAAACGGAACGTATGTTCTTAAATATTTTATTATTCTTCCTTTC